>NZ_AKJB01000001.1:0-91367 GCF_000282555.1 Pseudomonas sp. GM102
GCCGCCGTTACCCAAAAAACGGATATGTACATAAATCTAGAAACCGTCAGCGGCCGTGACCGCAGAAACGGATATGTACACAATCAAAGAGCCCGGTCGGCTATCAGGCCACCTTCGCAGGCAAGCCAGCTCCCACAGGGATGATGAACATCTGCAAGAGCCTGGTCGACTATCAGGCCGCCTTCGCGGGCAAGCCTCGCTCCTACGAAGACGGGCGATAACCGCCAGCCGCCGTTACCCAAAAAACGGGTATGTACATAAATCCAAAGTCCACCTCCCGCCCCTAAAAACCATACCCCCCATCAGTCGCCCATCCAAAGCAATTGGCTCACTTCCTGCAAGTCCCCCATATATCGCCATAAAACCTTCACTCCAAAGGCGTGAAGGCCCCAGTGGCTGCGGGTAAATGATGTGCATCTGACGGTTCGCCGACCCTTGCGGGGGTGGCCAAACCGCGTGAAGAGCAAGAGGACAGCGATGAAGGCAGTAATTCTGGCGGGTGGTCTCGGTACGCGGATCAGCGAAGAGTCGCACCTCAAGCCCAAGCCAATGATCGAGATCGGCGGCAAGCCAATTCTTTGGCACATCATGAAACAGTACTCGGCCCACGGGATTCATGACTTCGTGATCTGCCTTGGCTACAAGGGCTACGCAATCAAGGATTTCTTCGCCAACTACTTCCTGCACACCTCCGACGTCACCTTCGACATGTGCAACAACCGCATGGACGTTCACCAGAACTACAGCGAACCATGGCGCGTGACCCTGATCGACACCGGCGAAGACACCATGACCGGTGGCCGCCTGCGTCGCGCCGCCCGTTACCTGGAAGGCGAACAGGCGTTCTGCTTTACCTACGGCGACGGCGTCTCGGACCTCAATATTGGTGCGTTGGTGGACTTCCACCTGGCCCACGGCAAGATGGCTACCGTGACCGCCGTACAGCCGCCAGGCCGTTATGGCGCGCTGGAGCGCGACGGTGACAGCGTTAAAGGATTCATTGAGAAGCCACGCGGTGACGGCGGCTGGATCAATGGCGGTTTCTTTGTGCTTTCGCCAAAAGTGCTGCCGTACATTGGCGACGATCAAACTTCCTGGGAAGCCGAGCCGCTGGCCGCGCTGGCCAGCGAACAGCAGTTGCAAGCTTTCCAGCACGACGGTTTCTGGCATCCGATGGACACCCTGCGCGACAAAAACCACCTTGAGCAGTTGTGGCTGAGCGGGGAGGCCCCATGGAAACAATGGGATTGAGCCCGGAGTTCTGGCGCGGCAAGCGCGTTCTGCTGACCGGCCACACCGGTTTCAAGGGCAGTTGGCTGACGTTGTGGCTGCAAAGTCTGGGTGCCGAGGTCAGCGGTTTTTCGCTTGACCCATCGACTGAGCCGAGTCTGTTCGAACTGGCGCGTGTGCATGAAGGCATCAACGATCAGCGCGGCGACCTGCGTGACCTGGGCGCGTTGCTAGAGTTGATCGCCGAGACCCAACCGGAAATCGTCCTGCACCTGGCGGCCCAACCGCTGGTGCGCGAAGGCTATCGCGACCCGCTGGGGACTTACTCCAGCAACGTCATGGGCACCCTCAATCTGCTCGAAGCGATCCGCCAGGTCGGCGGCGTGCGCGCCTGCGTGCTGGTGACCACCGACAAGGTTTACGCCAACAAAGAATGGCTGTGGCCGTACCGCGAAGACGAAGCCCTGGGTGGTCACGATCCTTACAGCAGCAGCAAGGCTTGCTGTGAATTGTTGGCGCAATCTTATGCAGCGTCGTTTTTCCCGGCTGACAAGTACGCCGAGCATGGTCTGGCCCTGGCCACAGCGCGTGCCGGCAACGTGTTGGGCGGTGGAGATTTTGCCCCGGAACGTTTGATTCCTGACGTGCTCAAGGCCTGGTCCGCAGACGAGCCCGTGACCCTGCGCTACCCGCAAGCCGTGCGCCCGTGGCAGCACGCGCTTGAGCCTTTGGCGGGTTATCTGCAACTGGCCGCCGGCCTTTACGAGCAAGGCCCGGAGTTTGCCGGTGCATGGAATTTCGGCCCGAGCGAAGCGGACATGTGCAGCGTCGGCGAAGTGGTCGAGCTGCTCGCCAACCGCTGGCCGCAAGCGCGTGGTTTGCGCATCGAACCGAGTGATTTGCATGAGGCCGGTCTGCTGCGCCTGGACAGCAGCCGCGCCCGTCAACGGTTGGCCTGGCAACCGCGCTGGTCGTTGCAGCAATGCCTGACCCAGACCCTCGATTGGCACCTTGCGTGGCAGAACGGCGATGACATGCGTGAAGTCACCCTGGGCCAGTTGAACCTGTACCGAGGCGCGCTGTGAGCGAGTTTCTGTTGAAAGCCTTGCCGCTGGCCGGTCTGTTCAGCGTGCAGCACAAACGCGTCGAAGATGATCGCGGGCACTTCGCGCGGCTGTTTTGCGAAGGCAGCCTGAGCGCCTTCGGCCAGCCGTTTCATATTCGCCAGATCAACCATTCCTGCACCCGCGAACGCGGCAGTGTGCGCGGTTTGCATTACCAAAACGCCAATGCGCCGGAAGCCAAGTTGATCACCTGCCTGCGTGGTGAGGTCTGGGACGTGGCGGTGGACTTGCGGCCCGACTCCGAGACATTCCTGCACTGGCACGCCGAACACCTGCGGGCCGGCGATGGTCGCAGCCTGCTGATCCCTGCCGGGTTCGCCCACGGCTTCCAGACCCTCACCGATGACGCCGAATTGCTCTACCTGCACAGCGCCGATTACACGCCTGCGCATGAGGGCGGTTTGAGCGTGAACGATCCACGGTTGGCCATCGCCTGGCCGTTGCCTGTCAATAATCTGTCGGCGCGGGATTCCAGCCATCCCTTGCTCGATGAACACTTCGCTGGAGTGCGTGTATGAATTGCCGTGGTTGCGGTACTCCTCTGGCTTTGCCGCTGATTGACCTGGGCACCTCGCCACCGTCCAACGCTTACGTGCGCGCCGATCAACTTGAGCAAGCCGAACAATGGGTGCCATTGAAAGTTGCGGTGTGTCAGCAATGCTGGCTGGTGCAAACCGAGGATTACACCAGTGCCGACAGCCTGTTTGACGCCGAATACGCGTATTTCAGTTCGTTCTCCAGCACTTGGCTGGCCCATGCCGAGCGCTATGTGGCCGAGATGGTCGAGCGCTTCGGCCTGACCGCCGACAGCCGAGTGGTGGAAATCGCCGCCAACGACGGTTACCTGTTGCAGTACGTGGCCGGGCGCGGCATCCCTTGCCTGGGCGTCGAACCGACCCGCAGCACCGCGCAAGCGGCGCGGGAAAAAGGCCTGGAAATTCGCGAACTGTTCTTCGGCCGTCAGACCGCCGCGCAGCTGAACAGCGAAGGCTGGGCCGCCGACCTGATGGCCGCCAACAACGTGTTGGCCCACGTGCCGGACATCAATGATTTCCTCGGTGGTTTCGCCACCTTGCTCAAGCCGACCGGCGTGGCGACGTTCGAGTTTCCGCAACTGCTGACGCTGATGGCGGGGCAGCAGTTCGACACGCTGTATCACGAGCATTATTCCTACCTGTCCCTGACCGCCGTGCAGGCCTTGTGCGAACGCAATGGCCTGGAGGTGTTCGATGTCAGTCAGCTGTCGACCCATGGCGGTTCGCTGCGGGTGTTCGTCCAGCGTATCGATGGCGAACGACGCGAAGTGCAGCCAGCGGTTCAGCAGCAGTTGCAGGCCGAACTTGCAGCGGGGGTGAAAGCGCCCGAGTACTACGCGACCTTGGCGCCCGCTGCCGAACGCATCAAGCACCAACTGCTGCGCTTTCTGTTGCAGGCCAAGGCCGACGGCAAGCGCGTGGTCGGTTATGGCGCCGCCGCCAAGGGCAACACGTTGCTCAACTACGCCGGGGTCAAACCGGACTTGCTGGCCTGGGTTGCCGATGCCAATCCGCATAAACAGGGCAAGTACCTGCCAGGCAGTCGCATTCCAATTGTTTCGCCGGCGCAGATCGATCTGGAGAAACCCGATTACATCCTGGTTCTGCCATGGAATCTGTTGCACGAAGTCAGTCAGCAACTGGCGCAAGTACGGCAGTGGGATGGCCGTTTCGTGATCGCCGTGCCTGAGTTGACCGTGCTGTGAAAGTGCTCGTGACCGGTGCCACCGGGTTCGTCGGCCGACACTTGGTCGAAGCCTTGCTCGCCCGTGGCTGTGAAGTCCGGGCCGTGGCGCGTAACGCCGAAGCCGCTGCGAGTTTGCCGTGGATCAATGCCGTGGAGTTCATCGCGGCGGATATTCACGCCGACGATCTGAACATCGCAGCGCTGACCGATGGTATCGACGCCCTGGCGCATCTGGCGTGGCCGGGGTTGCCGAACTATCAGGCGCTGTTCCATTTCGAGCATAACTTGATGGCCGATTACCGGTTCATCAAGGGCGCGGTCGAGGCGGGTGTATCGCAAGTGTTGGTCACCGGCACCTGTTTCGAATACGGCCTGCAGAGTGGGCCGCTCAGCGAGCAGACCGCGCCGCAACCGAGTAACCCTTATGGGTTGGCGAAAAACACGCTGCGGCTGTTCCTCGAAAATCTGCAGAGGGTTCAACCGTTCACCCTGCAATGGGCGCGGTTGTTTTACCTGCACGGGGAAGGGCAGAACCCGAACAGTCTGCTCGCAGCGCTGGACCGGGCAATCGAGGCGGGAGACCACAGCTTCAACATGTCCGCCGGCGAGCAGCTGCGCGATTACCTGGCGATTGAAACGGTGGCCGGTTACCTCGCCGCGATCATGCAACAGCGCGAATTCGACGGTGTGATCAATTGCTGCAGCGGCCAGCCGATATCGGTCAGAGCGCTGGTCGAACAACGGCTGCGTGAACGCGGCGCGTCGATCGATTTGAACCTGGGTCATTACCCATACGCGACCCATGAGCCGATGGCGTTCTGGGGCGTGGCGGACCGCTTGCAACAGCTACTGGGAGCAGAGCATGAAGCATGAGTTGTATCGGGTCGCCGACCTGCCGGTGTTGCAGAACCGCACCTTTGCCGACGCGCAATCGGCGAAAGCTTCTGCCAGCGCCGACATGGTGCTGGTGCAGGACGAGCAGAGCGGGCTGATCTTCAACCAGGCCTTCGATGCCAACAAGCTCAGCTACGACGCCGATTATCAGAACGAGCAGGCGCATTCCGGCCAGTTCCAGAAGCACCTGAGCGATGTCGAAGGGATCATTGCCCGTCACTTCAAGGGCCAGGAGCTGATCGAAGTCGGCTGCGGCAAAGGCTACTTTCTTGAACTCCTGAAAGGCCTGGACTACGCCATCACCGGTATCGACCCGGCCTACGAAGGCGACAGCGCCGATGTGATCAAGGCGCCGTTCACTCGCGGCCTGGGTCTGTCGGCAGACGCTATCGTGCTGCGTCACGTGCTGGAGCATATCCAGGACCCGGTGAATTTCCTCGCCGAGATGGCCGATGCCAATCAGGGCGGGCAGATCTACATCGAAGTGCCGTGCTTCGACTGGATTCTGGAGCATCGTGCCTGGTTCGACCTGTTCTACGAGCACGTCAATTATTTCCGCCTCGATGACCTGTGCCGGATGTTCGGCACGGTGCATGAGGCCGGTCACCTGTTCGGTGGCCAATACCTGTACATCGTCGCCGACCTTGCGACATTGCGTCTGACGCCGGAGCAACCGGTGCCGCGCCTCGAGCTGCCTGAAGGTTTCACCAGCAGCCTTGAGCACGCGGTGCAGATTATTCAGGCCGCACCCGAGCAAGGTTCGGCGATCTGGGGCGCGTCGTCCAAAGGCGTGATTTATTCGCTGTTCCTGCAACGAGCGGGCGTGGCGGTGGATCGCGTGGTGGATATCAACCCGGCCAAACAGGGCCGATATCTACCCCTGAGCGGCGCGCGGGTGTCCTCGCCGCAAGAGGCCATGGATGCTCTGCCCGAAGGCGCCAACCTGTTTGTGATGAACTCCAATTACCTCGAAGAAATCAAGCGGATGACCGGTGGACGCTACGTCTACCACGCCGTCGACAGCGCTTCGTTCCAGTGACTATTGAGATTCCAGAAATGACCGACAACACTATCAATAAAGCCTTCGAAGCCGAATGCCAGGCAGAAATCGCAGCCCAGGGCGACGACCAGAAACTCACCGGCCTGGCCCAGGATTTCTTCAACCAGTCGGCCAAGCACAAGTACAGCTACCACTTCTCGTGGATGGGCCGTCCGATCATCCAGTTGCCGCAAGACATGATGGCGATGCAGGAAATCATCTGGCAGGTCAAACCCGACCTGGTGATCGAATGCGGCATCGCCCACGGCGGTTCGATCATTTACTACGCCTCATTGCTGGAGCTGCAAGGCCACGGTGAAGTGCTGGGCATCGACCTCGACATTCGCCCGCACAACCGCGAAGCCATCGAAAGCCACCCGATGAGCAAGCGCATCAAAATGATTGAAGGTTCGAGCATCGACGCGGCCATCGCCGAGCAAGTGCGCGCTGCGGCCGAAGGCAAGAAAGTCATTCTGGTACTCGACTCCAACCATACCCACGACCACGTGCTGGAAGAGCTGCGCCTGTACGCGCCACTGGTTTCGGTTGGCAGCTACTGCGTGGTCATGGACACCGTGGTCGAAGACATGCCGGCCGATTTCTTCCCGGACCGTCCATGGGGCCCGGGCGACAACCCGAAGACCGCCGTGTGGAAATACCTGGAAGAAAACGCTGACTTCGAAATCGACCGTCAGTTGCAGAACAAGCTGCTGATCACCGTGGCGCCGGACGGTTATCTGCGTCGCGTTCGTTAATCATTATTGAATGTAGGTTCTCGGCGTCTGGCCGGTTGTGGGGATAGAAATATGCGCGTTCAAAACACTGCTCGAAACGATGTGGCACCGCTGAATGAACGGTTGACGGTGGTGGTGATCTCCCACAACCGCAATGCCTATCTGCGGCGTACCTTGCAGTATTACAGCAGCTATCCCTGCACGATTCTGGTTCTGGACTCTTCGCTGAAGAGCGACGAGAACATCGCCCGTGATTACCCGATGGTCGATTACCGGCACCTGCCGCAATTCACTTACACCGGGTTGCAGGAAAAACTCGCCTATGGCGTGAATCAGGTAACCACGCCGTACATGGTGCTGGCGGCCGATGACGATTTCCTGCTGCACGATGCGGTCACCGAGTCGCTGGAGTTTCTGGAAGACAACGCCGACTACGGCATGTGCCACGGCTACGGAATCATGTACCTGGCCCGCGCCACGGAAGTGAATTACTTCCGTCGCGATCGCAAGGGGCCGGAAGATTACTGCTCGGATCAGGCCGAGGAGCGCCTGATGCAATTCATGGGGCACTTCCTGCCGCCGTTCTACGCGGTCAGCCGCACAGCGTTGCTGCAAGACTGGCACAACGCGCTGCTGCCGGGCACCAGCTTTGAGTGGCAGGAAATCGGGCATGCCTATTACATGCTCGCACGCGCCAAGGCGCGGGTTTTGCCGATCCCGTTCGCCGTGCGGGAAATCCCCTACGGTGCCTCGGAGCACAACACCAACGTCTTGACGGTGTTGACGCTCAAGGACGCGAAAACCGTTGCCGACCGCGAGCACTTTGCCGAGTTTCTGGCCTCGTTGCCCACCGGTATGAGCCACAAGACGCTGGCCGAGGGCAAGCAGGTTGCACTGGACAGTTTCGCCACCATGGCCGACTGCCTGAATAACATGCGTTCGCTGAAGGGGACGCTGATTTTCACCTCGGCCTGGCTGGAGGCCGGCAAAGAACCGGTGCGTACGTTTAATACCGAGCAGTTTGTCGAGATGCCGTTCTACAACCAGCCGGTGTTCGATCTGCTGACCGAATTCGAATTCCTTCTGCACACCATGCCCGCCGGTAAATTGCAGTTGCAGGAACTGGAAGGCATTTTGCTCAAGCAGCATGAACTGATGCGCGTTCATCCCAACGACAACGAGCGCACCCTGCGTAGCCGATTGTGGGAAGCCCTTAGCCTCTATGCGTTCAACCGCACCGTCATTGCACGTCTGACCGCGTCGTTGAAAGGCACCGAAGACGAGGAAGAAGGCCTCAAGCTGCAAGCCTGGGCCGAACGCCTGGCGTCGGTGCCGGCACAGGACGAACAGTCACTGTTCCAGAACATGCCGTCCGGGCGCCTGCTGAACTGGTTGGACGCGCGCAGCCCTGATGCGAAACAACTCAATTCGATTGCGGCGCACTTGGCCAAACACAACGGCGGTCCGCAATTCGGGATCATGTTGCTGGACCTGGACGCTGACATGGTCAAGTTGCAGAGCACCTTTGATAGCCTGGTCAGTGGCCATTACAAGGCGTTCAAACTGGTGGTGTTCACCACTGGTGATTTGCCGGCAACCACTTCGCCGCGTGACACCGTGCATTTTGTCAAAGTGACCGCGACCAATTACGTCGAACGCATCAACCAGAGTGTTGCCCAGTCTACCGCCGACTGGCTGGTGCTGGCCGAAGCCGGTGATCAGTTCACCGCCAGCGGCCTGCTGCGCGCCAGCCTCGAGTTGATGGGCGCTGAAGGCGTGCGCGCCGTGGCCATGGACGAAATCCAGCGTCAGGAAAACGGTTCCCTGAGCGATGTGTTCCGTCCGGGCGTCAACCTTGATCTGCTGCAAACCGTACCGTCGCTGATGGCCCGGCATTGGTTGATTCAGCGTGACGTTCTGGCTGACGCCGGTGGCTACTCGACTGAATATGCATCTGCACTGGAATTCGACTTGCTGCTGCGCCTGATCGAAAACGGCGGGCTGGGTGGCCTGGCGCATCTGGCCGAGCCGCTGCTGATCTGCAACGCTCCATCCGCCGAGGAAAACCCTCACGAACGCCAGACCTTGACCCGTCACCTCAGGGCGCGCGGTTATCGCGGTCAGGTCAGCTCCGAACTGCCGCAAACCTGGCAGATCGACTACCAGCACGCCGAGCGGCCGAAGGTGTCGATCATCCTGCACAGCCAGGACAATTTAGAGTCGCTGCAAAGTGCCTTGGTCAGCGTGTTGCAACGCACCCGTTATCAGCAGCACGAAATTCTGATTGCCGATAACCACAGCCAATCCGAAGAACTGGCGACCTGGTTGGCCAGCCTGGAAGGCAAGGGCGATCGCCTGCGCGTCTTGCGCTCCGGCAAGCGCCTGAGCACCTCGGCGCTGCATAACTTTGCCGTGCGCGAAGCCAAGGGTGCCTATGTGGTGCTGATGTCGGCCGACGCCGTGGTGGTCAACTCCAACTGGCTCGATAGTTTGCTCAATCAGGCCCAGCGTCCAGAAGTCGGGATTGTTGGCGCCAAGCTGATGGACATTCGTGGCGTCACCACGCAGGCCGGCCTGGTGCTGGGCTTGAACGGCGTGATGGGCTCGGTGTTTATCGATGAGCGCAAAGATGCCAAAGGCTACATGCACGGTCACCAGGTCGAGCAGAACTACTCGGCGGTGTCCGGGGCTTGCATGATGGTTCGCAAGGACATTTATGAAGCGGTCGGTGGTCTGGACGAAGAGCACTTCGACGAAGCTTTCGGCGATATCGATCTGTGCCTGAAAACCGCCGATGCCGGCTACCTGATTGTCTGGTGCCCTCAGGCGCAGCTGCTGCACCCGGGCCTGTTGCCTGACGCGCCGCAGACGGCCGCGGCCCTGCAAGACAAGTGGCAAGTGCGCTTCGCACACGATTCGGCCTACAACCAGAACCTGGCCTTGACCGGCAAGGGCTTTACTCTCAGCGAACCGACCAGCGTGAACTGGGCGCAGTTGCTCGCATAAGCCTGGCTGACAGGTAAAAGGACTCAAGGCATGTTCAACGGTAAATCGATTTTCATCTCTGGCGGCACCGGTTCGTTCGGGCGCAACTTCATCCGCCGGCTGCTGGAGCAATACCAGCCCAAGCGCGTGGTGGTGTTTTCCCGCGATGAGCTCAAGCAGTACGAGATGCAGCAGACGTTCAACGCGCCGTGCATGCGTTACTTCATCGGTGATGTGCGCGATGCCGACCGATTGCGTCAGGCCATGCGCGGTATCGATTACGTGGTGCATGCCGCGGCCCTGAAACAAGTGCCGGCGGCGGAATACAACCCTACTGAATGCATTCGTACCAACGTCAACGGCGCGGAAAACATCATTGCCGCGGCCATCGATAACGGCGTGAAAAAAGTCGTCGCGCTGTCCACCGACAAGGCCGCCAGCCCGATCAACCTGTACGGCGCGACCAAGCTGCTGTCGGACAAGTTGTTCGTGGCCGCCAACAATATTGCTGGCGAACAGCAGACTCGTTTTGCCGTGGTGCGCTACGGCAACGTCGCTGGCTCGCGGGGTTCGGTAGTGCCGTTCTTCAGCAAACTGATTGCCGAGGGCGCCAAAGAGCTGCCGATCACCGACGAGCGCATGACGCGTTTCTGGATCACCCTCGATCACGGTGTGAAGTTTGTGCTCGACAGCTTCGCCCGCATGCACGGCGGTGAAGTGTTTGTGCCGAAGATCCCGTCGATTCGCATCGTCGATCTGGCGCAGGGCATGGCTGGACATTTGCCGCACAAAAACGTCGGCATTCGTCCGGGTGAAAAACTCCATGAACTGATGGTGCCGCTGGACGACGCGCGCATGACCCTGGAGTTCGATGATCACTACACCATTCAGCCGTCGATTCGCTTCACCAGCGTCGACGTGGATTTTGCCGTCGACAAACTGGGCGAGCAGGGCCGGCCGGTGAGCGAAGATTTCGAGTACCGCTCCGACACCAACCCGCACTTCCTGTCGGTCGGCCAGATCGCTGATCTGCACGCGGAGCTGTCGGCATGATTCCCTACGGTCGGCAAAGCCTCGATCAGGAAGATATTGACGCGGTGGTTGCCGTGTTGCAGTCCGACTGGCTGACGCAAGGGCCGACCATCGAGCGTTTCGAACAGGCCATGGCCGAGCGTTGCCAAGCCGATTTCGCGGTGGCGGTATGCAATGCCACGGCGGCGCTGCACATAGCGTGTCTGGCGACAGGACTCGGGCCAGGCGATCGCTTGTGGACCACCCCGAACACCTTTCTGGCCTCGGCCAACTGCGGTCGCTACTGCGGCGCCGAGGTCGATTTTGTCGACATCGACCCGCTGACCTGGAACCTCGACGCCTGCACCTTGGCATCGAAGCTTGAGATCGCCGAGCGCGACGGCACTCTGCCGAAAGTGCTGGTGGCGGTGGCGTTCTCCGGGCAAAGCTGCAATATGCGCGTGATCGCCGAATTGGCCGAGCGCTATGGTTTTACGGTGATCGAGGACGCTTCCCACGCGGTCGGCGCATCTTATGCCGGACGTCCGGTAGGGTGCGGCGATTTTGCGGCGATGACGGTGTTCAGTTTCCACCCGGTGAAGATCATCACCAGCGCCGAAGGCGGCATGGTCCTGACCAACCGCCCGGAACTGGCCGAGCGCTTGCAGCGCCTGCGCAGCCACGGCATGACCCGTGACCCTGCGCAGATGACCGAACCCAGCCACGGTCCCTGGTACTACCAGCAAGTGGAGCTAGGCTTCAATTACCGGATCACCGACCTGCAAGCGGCCCTCGGTCTGTCGCAGCTGAACAAGCTCGATGGCTTCATCGAGCGTCGTCGCGAACTGGCGGCGCGTTATGAGCGGTTGCTGGCGTACTTGCCGCTGACCTTGCCCAGTGCGCAGCCCGAGGCCGAATCGGCTTGGCATCTGTACGTGGTGCGCTTGCAGACTGACCGAATCAACCTCAGCCATCGACAGGTGTTCGAAGGCTTGCGAGCGGCCGGGGTGGGTGTGAACCTGCACTATATTCCGCTGCACTTGCAGCCGTACTATCGCGACCTGGGTTTTGCCGAGGGGGATTTCCCCCAGGCCGAACGTTATTACGCCGAGGCCATCAGCCTGCCGCTGTTTCCTCTGCTGAGCGATGAACAACAGGATTATGTGGTCGAGCAATTGCGACGACTGATCCTTGATGAGCAGTGACTTGAGGAGTAGTGACTCTTGAGCAGTGTTGCGATCATTCCGGCCCGCGGTGGCAGCAAGCGAATCCCGCGCAAGAACCTCAAGCCGTTCGACGGCGTGCCGATGATCGTCCGTTCGATTCGCACGGCGCTGGCGTCGAACCTGTTCGACCAGGTGATCGTCAGTACTGACGATGAAGAGATCGCCGAGGTCGCACGGGCCAATGGGGCTCAAGTGCCATTCATGCGGCCCGCGGCGCTTGCCGACGATTTCACCGGGACCGCAGCAGTGATCGTACATGCCTTGAAGCAATTGCCGCCGTTCGACTATGCGTGCTGCGTCTATGCGACGGCGCCGTTGTTGCAGGCGCGTTATCTGCGTCAGGGGCATGAGTTGCTGGTGCAGCATCCGGACAAGTCTTTCGCGTTTTCAGTCGCCGGTTTTGGTTTCCCGGTGCAACGGGCCTTGACCCTCGACGAGCAGGGCGCCTTGACCTCGCTCTACCCGGAATTTCGCGAGACCCGTTCCCAGGACTTGCCCGAAGCTTTTCAAGATGCCGGCCAGTTCTACTGGGGACGCAGCGAGGCCTGGTTGCGTGGCGATGTGCTGTTCTCGCCGGCAAGCCTGCCGGTGATTCTGCCGCGTCATCTGGTGCAGGATATCGACACGCTTGAAGACTGGACGCGTGCCGAATATCTCTATTGCGCCTTGAAGGCTGGGGGTGAGCTGCAATGAGGGTGCTAATCCGCGCTGATGCGTCGCCGACTATTGGCAGCGGCCATATCGCCCGTTGCCTGACCCTGGCCAGGGTGTTACGCAAGCAGGGCACGCATGTTGCCTTCGCGTGTCGTCAGTTGCCGGGGCATCGGCTGGACAGTCTGCAGGCTGAGGATTTCGAGATTTTCGCGCTGCCGGAGCGCTATCCCGATGAAGACCCACAGCAGGCCATCGAGTCGATGCTGCCGTGGCAGGCGGACATCGCTGCGCTGGGGCAAGCATTGGAAAGTCATCCGGCTTTCGACTGGATCATCGTCGACCACTATGGTCTTGATCACCATTGGCAGACCGCCGCGCGCCGTTGGGCTCCGCGAATCGCGGCGGTGGACGATTTGGCCACTCGGCAATACAGCGTCGATCTGCTGCTCAATCAAAATCTGTCAGGCACGCCAGAGGCTTATGCCTCGCTGCTGACGCCCGATTGCCAGACTTTGCTCGGCCCACGGTTTGCCTTGCTGCGCGATGAGTTCTATTGCCCGGCGATCGAGATCAAACCTCGAGCCAGGCGCGTGCTGGTGAACTTCGGCGGCTTCGACGCGGCCATGCAGACTCACCACGCGATGTTGGCGCTGGCGGACCTCCATGAGCTGGAAGTCGATTTCGTCGCGGGTGCCGACAACCCGGCCTGGGAGCAGATGCAGAGTCTGGTGGACTATCGTCCGAACTGGCGCCTGCACCGTTTTGTCAGCGATTTCTACCAGCTGATGACCGAGGCCGACCTGTTCATTGGTGCCGGTGGCGGTACCAGCTGGGAGCGGGCGGCCATGGGACTGCCGACGATCTGCATTGCGGTTTCGAATAATCAGCAGGCCAACGGTGAGGTGATGGCGACCTCGGGTGCTCATGTGTTCCTGGGCAACCGCGAGCGGGTCAGCGTCGAGCAGTTGCATCAGACCATCGGTTTTGTCGTGGGCAATCAGGGGATTCGTCAAAGTCTGGCCGAACGTTCGCGGCAGTTGGTCGATGGCCGTGGGGCGCAGCGGGTGGCGGCAGCGCTGGCGGGGGCGGTGTTGCAGGTTCGTCAGGCCACTCAGGACGATGCGCAATTATTGTTCGAGGGGCGCAATGCCGAGGTGGTACGGCGCTGGTCTCTGGACACGCACGTCATCGACTGGCAGCGGCATCAGGCCTGGCTGGCCGCGAGCCTGAGCAATCCGCGGCGGCTGCTGTTGATCGCCGAGGCGGATGATGGCCCGGTCGGTGTGCTGCGTTATGACCTCGACGATGCTCGTGCCGAAGTCTCGATTTATCTGTTCGAAGGCCGATTTGGCCTGGGTTGGGGCAGGGCGTTGCTGGCGCGGGGTGAAGCCTTCGTCACCGCTCATTGGCCTGCGCTGGAAGTCATCACTGCTCAGGTATTGCCGGCCAATTCAGCGTCGCTGAAAGTTTTCCGCGAGGCAGGTTTCACTCAGAGTGCTTGCGCGTTCACGCGCGTATTGAAGGATCCAAAACAATGACCAGTTTCAAGATCGGCAACCGCTCGATCGGTGCCGATGCGCCGCCGTTCATCATTGCCGAGATGAGCGGCAACCATAATCAGTCGCTGGACGTGGCGCTGCAAATCGTCGAAGCCGCGGCCAAGGCCGGCGCGCACGCCTTGAAGCTGCAAACCTATACCGCCGAGACCATGACCCTGGACTTGTCCGAAGGCGAGTTCTTCATCAAGGACCCCAACAGCCTGTGGGCCGGTTCTTCGCTGTACGCGCTGTACGAGAAAGCCCATACGCCGTGGGAATGGCACGCGCCGATCTTCGCCCGGGCCAAAGAGCTGGGCATGCTGGCTTTCTCCACGCCGTTCGATGACACCGCGGTGGACTTCCTCGAAAGCCTCGACGTGCCGGCCTACAAGATCGCCAGTTTTGAGAACACCGATCTGCCGTTGATCCGGCGGGTCGCTGCCACCGGCAAGCCGCTGATCATCTCCACCGGCATGGCCAGCATCGCCGAGCTCGATGAAACCGTGCGCGCCGCCCGTGAGGCCGGTTGCAAGGACCTGGTGTTGCTCAAGTGCACCAGCACCTACCCGGCGACACCGGCGAACAGCAACGTGCGCACCATCCCTCATCTGCGCGAGTTGTTCGGCTGTGAAGTCGGTTTGTCCGATCATTCGATGGGTGTCGGCGTGTCCGTCGCTGCAGTAGCGCTGGGGGCAACGGTGGTGGAAAAACATTTCACCCTCGACCGTGCCGCCGGTGGGGTGGACGCCAGCTTTTCCCTGGAACCTGCTGAACTCGCCAGCCTGGTGATCGAAACCGAACGCGCCTGGCAGGCCATGGGCCAGGTGCATTACGGCGTAACCGAGGCCGAGCGCAAGTCCCTGGTGTACCGCCGTTCGCTGTACGTCACTCAGGACATGGCCGCCGGTGAGCCTTTCACCGTTGCCAATCTGCGGGCCATCCGGCCTGGCCTGGGGCTTGCCCCCAAACACGCTGAAACCCTTCTGGGCCGCCGCGCCCGACAGGCCATCAAGCGCGGAACGCCGCTGGACTGGTCTCTGGTCGAATAACCTGTTGTGGGGCTGATTCGGCAAAATAGCGTGACCTGCGAGTCATAACGCGCATCTTCACTGTATTGTATAAAAAGGGGAGATGGCGCCTGGTCTGTTTTTTAGCCCAGTGATGGCCTTTTATTCTTCCCGCTGTCACCCCTTGAGGGCGACGTTATTCGTTGTTTGTCGGCGCCCCTCGATTCCTTGCGAGCGGTGGTATTGGGCTGTTTATTATTGGGAAGCCGTAATGATTGGCATAAAGAGCATTGCGAGCTACGTTCCTGTAGCCGGCGTGGACAATTACGCACAAGGTGCAAAATTCGAAAAGGATGAAGAATTCATCCTGGGCAAGATCGGTTCGGCCTTCCTGCCGCGCAAAGATGCCGGTCAGGAAACCTCGGACCTGTGTGTCGAAGCAGTCAACGCGCTGTTCGCCAACAATCCCGAATTGAAGCGTGAAGCCATCGACGTGCTGATCGTCGTCACCCAGAACGGTGACGAAGAAGGTCTGCCGCACACCGCCGCCATCGTTCAGGACAAACTGGGCCTGCCGACGACCGTGGCGGCGTTCGATATTTCCCTGGGCTGCTCGGGTTACGTCTACGGCATCTATGCCATCAAGGGCTTCATGGAAGCCGCAGGCCTGAAGAATGGCCTGCTGGTGACCGCCGATCCGTATTCCAAGATCGTCGACCCGGAAGACCGCAACACCACCATGCTCTTCGGCGATGCCGCCACTGCCACCTGGATGGGCGAAGACGCACCCTGGCAGTTGGGCAAGGCCAAGTTCGGCACCGACGGTTCCGGCGCGCCGCACCTGAAGGTTTCCGATGGGGTGTTCTTCATGAACGGCCGTCAGGTCTTCAACTTCGCGCTGCTCAAAGTGCCGGCGCATTTGCATGAGTTGCTCGCTGACTCGGGGCTGACGGCTGACGATATCGATGCCTTCTGCATTCACCAGGGCAGTGCGGCAATTGTCGACGCCGTGGCGCGGCGTTTCGAGGGTGAGCCTGAGAAGTTCATCAAGGACATGGTCGAAACCGGTAATACCGTGTCGTCGAGCATTCCATTGCTGCTGGAAAAACATGTATTGGACTCGAAGTGGAAGCGTGTTGCGCTGAGTGGTTTCGGTGTTGGATTGTCGTGGGGTTCGGCGATCATCTATCGCCCTTGAATCCCGGCTCTTTAGTCAAAGAAAGCCAGGCAAAAAAAAGCGTTCAAGGTGTAACCTTGAACGCTATTTTTTTGCCCGAATGAAAAGCGAGGCTCCATGAGCGAGTTCTTTGAGCGCAACGCCGAGGTCATACAGCGCCGTTGGCCGCTGCTGTCTGCGCGCTTGCTGGTTGAGGATGCGAGCCTGTTGCAGGCCGATCTGGTCGAAGGCCTGGGCTCGACGTTGAGCATCAACGGCATCCAGCTGACCAGTCGCCACGACCGCACCCGCGAGGCCAGGCTTCAGGCCGCCAGCCTGCCCATCGACAGTCCGTCGGTGCATGTCTACGGCACCGGGCTTGGCGATCTGCAGATAGAGCTTCTGCAGCGCGCCGGGCTCGAGCGTTTATACGTACACATCCTCAACGGCGCGGTGTTTGCGCTGGTGCTGCAACTGCTCGATCAACAGCAGTGGCTCAGCGATCCGCGAGTCGAGCTGTTGTATGCCGGCGATCTGGCGGAAATCCAGCTGCCGTTCTTCGCGTTGCCGTCCGAGTTGGTGCTGGCCGATGACTTCAATGCGAAGATCCGCGATCGCTTGATCAGCGAAACTCACCTGACCTTCAATAATCGCGAATTCGACCCCCGGTCGCCCGAGATTGTCGAGTGCCTACAGGCCAGTCTTTCTCTGGTGCAGACCGATCATGACGTGGCCGAGTTGTTCGGCTCTCGCCCGGGTCAGGAGGTGTTTGTCATCGCCACCGGTCCAAGCCTGGAACAGCATTTCGACACCTTGCGCGCGATTCGCAATCAAGCTGAGCGGCCGTTGTTTATCTGCGTCGATACGGCCTATCGCCCATTGCTCGCGCACGGCATTCGCCCCGATGTGGTGGTCAGCATTGACCAGAGGATCTCGGCCCGGCACCTGCCGCCTGAAGACACGACCGACATCACGCTGGTGTACATGCCGATGCTCGATCCTCTGGTGCTCGAGGCTTGGCAGGGGCCACGATATGCCGGTTACTCCGCCAGCCCGATCTACCAGCAGTTGAGTGCGCAATTACCCAAAGGCGAGCTGTATGTAGGCGGCAGCGTGATTCATCCGGCGGCAGACCTGGCGGTAAAGATGGGGGCGGCGCAGATCACACTGTTCGGTGCCGACTTTGCCTTCCCCAACAACAAGACTCATGCGGGCTGGAACGATGGCGATCTGGGGCCGCAACTGGGGGCCGCCAAACACTGGGTGCTCGATGGTCATGGCCAGCGGATCAAAACCCAGCTCAACTTCCGCAGCTATCTGTGTGAGCTGGAGCGTTATATCGCCGGCCATCCTCAGGTGCGCTTCTATAACAGCAGTCGGGCAGGGGCGATGATTGCCGGCACGGTTTTCCATCCGGAGTTTGCGTCATGAGCGGGTTTGAGTCCTTCGTCGTCGACGCGCAGCAATGCGCCGCACTGTTCCGTCTGGGGCGTGATGTAGAAGCCGGGCTGGCGATGATCGAGCTAATCGATGAGATGCACCCGAGGCTGGATTCGACGCCGCGGGAATCTCAACAGCAGTGGGCATTTCTGCTCGGCGAAATGTTCGCATGTCAGGAGGCGCAGAACTGGCTCGCGCTGGCGGATTATCTGGAATATGAACTGGTCGAGATACTGACCGACAACCTGTCCCTTTAAACAGTTTCCCTTCTGCCGGTGCGGGCGAGTCCTCGCCAACCTGTCACCGGCACTTCTCTGACGTCATTTTTTTTGCTGCTGGAGTGTCGCAAGCCGTTGTTTTACGGGGGGTGGCAACGTGATGGCAAATATTTTTGAAAATCCCCTAAAGCAAGTTGCATTGCCGACGATAACTATTACGAAGGTTCTCTAGGCCATACCCGGCGGTTGCCAGGGCCGGAAGCCGCAGTACCCAACCAACGAGGAATTCGTCATGGCTTTAACAGTAAACACCAACGTCACATCGTTGAGCGTTCAGAAGAACCTGAACCGCTCTTCCGATGCACTGTCGACTTCGATGACTCGCCTGTCTTCCGGCCTGAAAATCAACAGCGCTAAAGACGACGCCGCCGGCCTGCAGATCACTACCCGTATGACCTCGCAAATCCGCGGTCAGACCATGGCGATCAAAAACGCCAACGACGGTATCTCGATCGCTCAGACCGCTGAAGGCGCGATGCAGGAAACGACCAACATTCTGCAGCGTATGCGTGAACTGGCCGTACAAGCTCGAAACGACTCGAACGGTACTCAAGACCGTGTCGCTCTGAACAAAGAATTCGCGGCAATGTCGGACGAGATTACTCGTATCGCCAACTCCACCAACCTGAACGGCAAGAACCTGCTGGACGGCACCGCTGGCACCATGACCTTCCAGGTCGGTTCCAACACCGGTTCGGCTAACCAGATCACTCTGACCCTGGCTTCCGGCTTCGGCGCAGCGACCCTGTCCGTTGACTCGGCTACCACCCAGATCACTGGTAACAGCTCGGCTACCGCCCAAGCTTCGTTCTCCGCTGCCCTGACCCGTATCGATGCCGCTCTGCAGACCATCAACACCGCCCGTGCTGACCTGGGTGCTGCACAAAACCGTCTAACCAGCACCATCTCCAACCTGCAGAACATCAACGAAAACGCTGAAGCTGCTCGTGGTCGCGTACAAGACACCGACTTCGCTGCTGAAACTGCTCAGCTGACCAAGCAACAAACTCTGCAACAGGCTTCCACCGCAATTCTGGCTCAGGCC
The DNA here is from genome assembly GCF_000282555.1 of Pseudomonas sp. GM102. Lineage (NCBI taxonomy): Bacteria > Pseudomonadati > Pseudomonadota > Gammaproteobacteria > Pseudomonadales > Pseudomonadaceae > Pseudomonas > Pseudomonas sp. GM102. Next base: position 19,084 of record NZ_AKJB01000001.1, read on the forward strand.
AACCAACTGCCATCCGCTGTACTGAAACTGCTTCAGTAATAGCTGGGTGAGTTTTAGCGGGGGAGTGCGCACGCCGTGCTCTCTCGCTTTTTACTTGTTCAAGAGGTGATGGACATGGATATGAGCGCCAAGCTGAACTTGTCTTATCCTGCGGCCAGGCAGGCGACGACTGTTGCTGACAAGCCTGCGGAGAAGCCTCGAGCGGTAGTTGCTCCAGTAGCTGCCGTCAAGGAAGAAGGCAAGAGCGGACAGACCGAGCAGGACAAACTGAAAATGGCCGTTCAAGAAATTGAAAAGTTCGTTCAGTCGGTCAAGCGTAATCTGGAATTCTCGATCGACGAGCCTTCGGGCAAAGTGGTCGTCAAGGTCATTGCCAGCGAATCCGGTGAGGTGGTCCGTCAGATCCCCAACGAAGAAGTCCTGAAGCTGGCCAATAGTTTGAATGATGCAAGCAGCCTGTTGTTCAGCGCTAAAGTCTGACACCTGGCACGAATTTTGTTGCTATGTTCTTTTGGGCGTTGTAGTGGTCAAAAGGCCGGCGACACACTGAAGGGAGTTTCACATGGCAAGTCCAATTCTACCGGGCACGGGGTTAGGCTCTGGCCTTGATACCGGTGCTATCGTCAAAGCCTTGGTGAACGCTGACAAAGCGGCCAAACAAGGTCAGATCGACCGTGGAACCACCACTAACACGGCGAGTATTTCCGGGATTGGTACTCTGAAGTCGCTGCTGGCCACGTTCCAGAAAGCACTCACCGACCTGGGCAGTACGACAACCCCTCAGTTCACGGGTTTTTCTGCTACCTCCTCCGACGTAAAAGTGCTGACGGCTACCTCCAGCAACACGGCTGTGTCCGGAACCTATTCCGTCAACGTGACCAAGCTGGCTACCTCGTCGAAAGTGGCTTCTGAAGCGTTTGCTGGCGGTGCGACCAGTGCTATCCCTTCGGGCACGCTGACCATCACCCAGAACGGCACCAGCTACCCTGTCACTGTAGGTGCGGGCGCCACGTTGCAATCGGTACGTGACTCGATCAACACTCAGTACCAGGCCAGTGGCCTGAGCGCCAACATCGTGACCGACAGTTTCGGTTCGCGTCTGGTGCTGGGTTCCACCACCACCGGTGCCGGTTCCGACATCTCCGCCAGTGGTATTGCCGGTCTGGTAATCGACGGGTCGACCCCGATGGCCGCCGTGCCGACCGCCACCTCTTCAGGTGCTATCGGTGGCCTGGCCCAGGATGCCGTGTTCACAGTCGATGGCCTGGCAATGACCAGCAAGTCAAACACCCTCGACCAAACGATCTCCGGGCTGACCTTGAAGCTGGTTACCACCGGCACGTCTACCGTCACGGTAGCGTCCAACAACGATGGTCTGAAAGCATCGATCCAGAAGTTTGTCGACGCTTACAATGCTGTCGCAAACGCTGTGACTTCCCTGACCAAGCCGTCCCTGGACGACGATGGCAAACCGACTGTCGCTGCCGCGCTGACCGGTGATCCGTTGCCACGTTCGCTTCTGGCTGCCATTCGTGGTCCATTGTCCCAGACGGGTGCCGGTGACAAGCTGACTGTACTGTCGCAGCTGGGGATTACTACGGATCAGAAAACCGGTGCACTGAACTTCGACTCCACCAAGTTCACTGCGGCGATGAATGACAAGAAGCTCGGCGGTGAGGTTCAGACCCTTTTTACCGGTACTAATGGTCTGATCGAACGCATGAACAATGTGATCAAGCCGTACACCGATACGGGCGGTATTCTTGATACTCGCACCACCAACCTGAATACGACCAAGACCAGGCTGGCCGCCGACCAGGAAGCCCTGGATCGTCGGGTCGAGACCCTGACCGCTGTACTGACCAAAAAGTACAACGACATGGACACCCTCGTCGGCAAATTGAAAGCGACGGCCAGCAACATCACTTCGATGTTTGAAGCCATGGCTGCGCAGCAAAAGAACTCGTAATACTCGTACCGCCAAAAGCCCGGCAGCGTTTTCAAGCGCTCCGGGCTTTTTGCTTTTGAATCTAAAGTTTTTTGACGCGTCGTCGATACACTGGTTAGACGGACTACAGAATTTTGATGAGGTACAACATGAATCCAATGTTAGCCCTTCGCCAATACCAGAAGATTGGCGCTCAGGCGCAAACTTCCGAAGCCACCCCGCATCGTCTGGTGCAGATGCTGATGGAAGGTGGCCTGGATCGTATCGCCCAGGCCAAAGGCGCGATGGAACGCAAAGACATTCCGAACAAAGGTGTTCTGATCGGCAAGGCCATCGGCATTATTGGTGGTTTGCGTGAAGGTCTGGACCTTGAGAACGCTGTCGAAACCGTCGGTGAACTAGACAACCTGTACACCTACATGATGAAGCGTCTGGCCGAGGCCAACATCAAGACCGATCCAGCGATTCTCGACGAAGTCTCTGATTTGCTTAGAACAGTCAAAGACGGTTGGGATGCCATCGCCGCGCCGGGTCCGCAGTTTTAAGGAGATCACCATGAGTCTTGTATTGCAGCGAATCGAACAAACCCGCGAGGCTCTGGTCGATGCATTGGCCGAGCGCAACTGGGAAGCCATCGGTGAATTGGACCTGGCTTGCCGTTCCTGCATGGAAGACGTCTTGAGTGAAGCTTCGGTGGACGAATTCGCGTTGCGCGATAACCTTGAGGAGTTGCTGAGAGTGTATAAGCAGCTTCTGGAGGCGGCGACGGGGGAGAGGCAAGCGATAGTCGACGAGATGTCGCAGATCCACCAAGCACAGAGCGCCGCAAAGGTTTACCATCTGTTTGGTTAGTTAACCCTCAGTTAATCCAAACATAGTGCGCCATAAATTTGACTGTGCACGGTTTTTTGACTTAACTAGTGGCTGGTTCCAGATTTCAGGCGTCTACAGGCATAACGTGTCTGCAAGCGTCTAGCTTGCCCCTCATTTTGGGCATTGAGTTGACTAGGGAAGTTGCTATTGCATGTGGCGTGAAACCAAAATTCTGCTGATTGATGACGATAGCGTCCGCCGCCGCGATTTGGCGGTGATTTTAAATTTTCTCGGCGAAGAAAATTTACCCTGTGGCAGCCATGACTGGCAGCAGGCGGTCGGCTCTCTGTCATCAAGTCGTGAAGTAATCTGTGTCCTCATCGGGACGGTAAATGCTCCTGGTGCACTTTTGGGCCTGTTAAAGACACTCTCAACCTGGGATGAGTTCCTTCCAGTTTTGTTAATGGGCGATAATTCTTCCATTGACTTGCCGGAAGACCAGCGTCGTCGAGTGCTTTCGACTCTCGAAATGCCACCCAGCTACAGCAAATTGCTCGATTCGCTGCACCGTGCTCAGGTCTATCGCGAGATGTATGACCAGGCCCGTGAGCGCGGTCGTCACCGTGAGCCCAATCTTTTCCGCAGCCTCGTCGGCACCAGTCGGGCGATTCAGCACGTCCGTCAGATGATGCAGCAAGTCGCCGACACCGACGCCAGCGTGTTGATCCTCGGCGAGTCCGGGACCGGCAAGGAAGTGGTCGCGCGTAACCTGCACTACCATTCCAAGCGTCGTGACGCGCCGTTCGTTCCGGTCAACTGCGGGGCGATCCCGGCCGAGTTGCTGGAAAGCGAATTGTTCGGCCACGAGAAGGGCGCCTTCACCGGAGCGATCACCAGTCGCGCCGGGCGTTTCGAGCTGGCCAATGGCGGTACCTTGTTCCTCGACGAAATCGGCGACATGCCGCTGCCGATGCAGGTCAAGCTGCTGCGCGTCTTGCAGGAGCGCACCTTCGAACGCGTGGGTAGCAACAAGACCCAAAGCGTCGACGTGCGGATCATTGCGGCGACCCACAAGAATCTCGAAAGCATGATCGAGATCGGCACTTTCCGCGAAGACCTCTACTATCGCTTGAACGTGTTCCCGATCGAGATGGCGCCATTGCGCGAGCGCGTCGAAGACATTCCGCTGCTGATGAACGAATTGATCTCGCGCATGGAGCACGAGAAGCGCGGATCGATCCGTTTCAATTCGGCGGCGATCATGTCGCTGTGCCGTCATGGCTGGCCGGGCAACGTTCGCGAGCTCGCCAACCTGGTGGAACGTATGGCGATCATGCACCCGTATGGGGTGATTGGCGTGGTCGAGTTGCCGAAGAAATTCCGCTACGTCGATGACGAAGACGAGCAACTGGTCGACAGCCTGCGCAGCGATCTTGAAGAGCGGGTGGCCATCAATGGTCATACCCCGGACTTCACCGCCAATGCCCTGCTGCCGCCGGAAGGCCTGGACCTGAAAGACTACCTCGGCGGTCTGGAACAAGGGCTGATTCAGCAGGCGCTGGATGATGCCAATGGCATCGTGGCGCGGGCGGCAGAACGGCTGCGGATTCGTCGTACGACGCTGGTGGAGAAGATGCGCAAGTACGGCATGAGTCGTCGTGACGGTGATGAGCAGGCGGATGATTGACGCCTGTTTTTCAACTCCTTCATTTATAGGTGGTTTTTTTTAGGCACGGGTATTGCTACATCCCTCGCAACGTTCCGTTTAACTGACGGTCAATCACGCGAGAGAGCCCGATGCCCCAAGCTGCCCAGATGTCTCCTGCCCTTGATGCTTCGGGGCAACCGTCGTCCGTAGAGCAGGCAAGCCGGCTTGGCCTTGAGCAGGCGTTTGCGCTGTTCAGCCAGATGTCGAGCCAATTGACCGATTCCTACAGCATGCTCGAAGCCCGGGTCACCGAGCTCAAGGGTGAGCTGGCGGTGGTCAGTGCTCAGCGCATGCAGGAGCTGGCGGAAAAAGAACGCCTGGCCAACCGTCTGCAAAATCTCCTTGATTTGTTGCCTGGCGGCGTCATCGTCATCGACGCCCAAGGTGTCGTGCGCGAAGCCAATCCCGCCGCGAGTGAACTGCTCGGCCTGCCTCTCGAAGGCGAGTTGTGGCGTCATGTGATTGCCCGATGCTTTGCACCGCGCGAGGATGACGGTCACGAAATCTCTCTCAAGGACGGTCGACGTCTGTCGATCGCCACGCGCTCGCTCGATGCCGAGCCCGGTCAGTTGGTGCTGCTCAACGACCTGACTGAAACCCGTCATCTGCAAGATCAACTGGCTCGTCATGAGCGCCTGTCGTCTCTGGGGCGTATGGTCGCCTCGTTGGCTCATCAGATTCGCACGCCGTTGTCCGCTGCGTTGCTCTATGCCAGTCATTTGACTGAGCAGGAGTTGCCGGTCGCCACGCAGCAGCGTTTTGCCGGTCGCCTGAAAGAGCGTCTGCATGAGCTGGAGCATCAGGTTCGCGACATGCTGGTGTTCGCTCGTGGCGAGCTGCCATTGACCGATCGCGTGACCCCCAAGATGCTGATGCAGTCGCTGCAAGCGACAGCGCTGACCCACGTTCAGGACCTGCCGATTCGCTGGCAGTGCGACAGTCATGCCGGTGAGTTGTTGTGCAATCGCGACACCCTGGTCGGGGCGATCCTCAATCTGATCGAGAACGCCATTCAGGCGAGTGCCGGTGATGTCCGTTTGAAGGTTCACCTGTATACCCGCGGCAACAACCTGCGCTTGTGTGTCAGCGACAGCGGCAGTGGCATCGACACGAAGGTGCTGGCGCGTTTGGGCGAGCCGTTTTTCACCACTAAAACCACCGGCACCGGCCTGGGCCTGACCGTGGTCAAGGCAGTCGCCCGTGCCCATCAGGGAGAATTGCAGTTGCGCTCACGGCCGGGGCGCGGCACTTGCGCGCAGGTGATCTTGCCGCTTTTTTCTGCTGAACAACCCAGCGCTCAGGGAGCGAAGTGAAGGACATGGCCATCAAGGTTTTACTGGTCGAGGATGACCGCGCGCTAAGGGAAGCATTGGCCGATACGCTATTGCTTGCCGGGCACGATTACACGGCGGTCGGTTCGGCGGAAGAGGCGTTGGAGGCTGTCGGTGCCGAGTCGTTTAACCTGGTGCTCAGTGACGTCAACATGCCGGGCATGGATGGTCATCAGCTGCTGGGATTGCTGCGGGCTCGTCAGCCCCAGCTGCCGGTGTTGCTGATGACCGCTCACGGTGCTGTCGAGCGAGCGGTCGACGCTATGCGCCAGGGTGCAGCGGATTATCTGGTCAAACCGTTCGAGCCCAAAGCCTTGCTCGATCTGGTGGTGCGTCACGCACTGGGCAATCTTGGCGCGGCCGAGAACGAGGGGCCTGTGGCATTCGAGTCGGCCAGTGCGCAATTGCTGGAACTGGCTGTGCGGGTGGCACGCAGTGACTCCACGGTGTTGATCTCCGGTGAGTCCGGGACCGGTAAGGAAGTGCTGGCGCGTTACATCCATCAGCACTCTCATCGCGCCAGTCAGCCGTTCATTGCGATCAACTGCGCAGCGATCCCGGACAACATGCTCGAAGCCACCTTGTTCGGTCACGAAAAGGGCTCGTTCACCGGTGCCATCGCGGCGCAGGCCGGCAAGTTCGAACAGGCCGATGGCGGGACGATCCTGCTCGATGAAATCTCCGAAATGCCCCTCGGCCTTCAAGCCAAATTACTGCGTGTATTGCAAGAGCGTGAAGTCGAGCGAGTCGGCGCACGCAAGCCGATCACGCTGGACATTCGAGTGGTCGCTACCACCAACCGAGACCTGGCCGCTGAAGTGGCGGCGGGGCGTTTTCGTGAAGACCTTTACTATCGCCTGTCGGTGTTCCCGCTGGCCTGGCGTCCACTGCGCGAGCGCACCGCCGACATCCTGCCGCTGGCCGAGCGCCTGTTGGCCAAGCACGTCAATAAAATGAAGCATGCCGCGGCGAAGCTCTCGCCCGAGGCGCAGGCGTGCCTGATTGGTTATCCGTGGCCGGGCAACGTGCGTGAGCTGGATAACGCGATCCAGCGTGCCTTGATTCTGCAGCAGGGCGGTTTGATCCAGCCGCAGGATTTCTGCCTGGCCGGGCCTGTGGCGTGCGCGCCATTGCCGACATTAGTACCGACGCCCGTGCGCGCAATTGAAGTCGACGCTGAATCGGCGGGGGCCCTCGGCGATGACCTGCGGCGCCGCGAATTCCAGATGATTATTGACACCTTGCGCTCAGAACGCGGTCGTCGCAAAGAAGCCGCCGAGCGACTGGGCATCAGCCCGCGCACCTTGCGCTACAAGCTGGCACAGATGCGCGACGCCGGAATGGATGTGGAAGCGTACTTGTTCGCCACCTGACATTGCTTTGGATCGTGTTGGGGGCTGAGAGCCAAGGATGAGCTTTTGTTTAGCGCGGCCACGGAGCTGGCACCCTTGTTGCTAATACCTCACTGCCCGCCGAGTGAGTGTCAAAAAATTGCGGGTAGCCAAAGACGTAGCTTCGTCAAAGAGAGAGACCATGAGCCAAGGTATTGAATTCAATCGGTTGATGCTGGACATGCGCTCCATGCAAATGGATGCGATGTCTGCGCCGAAATCGGCTGCCGCAGTCCCTGAAGTGGGTGGCAGCAGCTTTTCCGACATGCTCGGTCAGGCCGTCAATAAAGTGAACGACACCCAGCAGGCGTCCAGCCAGTTGGCCAGTGCCTTCGAGATCGGCAAGAGCGGCGTCGACCTGACGGACGTGATGATTTCTTCGCAGAAGGCCAGCGTGTCTTTTCAGGCGTTGACCCAAGTGCGCAACAAGTTGGTTCAGGCATACCAAGACATCATGCAGATGCCGGTTTAAGGACGAATTGAGTCATGGCAGAAGCAGTCGCCGATAATGTTCCGGCCAAGGCCACTCCGATAGACGGTAAACCGCCGCTGTTCGGGTTGTCCTTCCTGGAAAACCTCTCCGAGATGACCATGTTGCGTCAGGTGGGCCTGTTGGTCGGCCTGGCTGCGAGCGTGGCGATTGGTTTTGCCGTGGTGTTGTGGTCCCAGCAGCCGGACTACCGGCCTCTGTACGGCAGTCTTGCCGGTTTGGACGCCAAGCAGGTCATGGAAACCCTGGCCGCGGCCGACATACCCTATACCGTTGAACCGAACTCCGGTGCCTTGCTGGTCAAGGCCGATGACCTGTCCCGTGCGCGGCTCAAGCTCGCGGCCGCTGGTGTCACTCCCAGCGATGGCAACATCGGTTTCGAGATCCTCGACAAGGAGCAGGGGCTGGGTACCAGCCAGTTCATGGAAGCGACCCGTTATCGTCGCGGCCTCGAAGGCGAACTGGCCCGGACCATTTCCAGCCTGAATAACGTCAAGGGTGCCCGCGTGCACCTGGCGATTCCGAAAAGCTCGGTGTTCGTGCGTGACGAACGCAAGCCAAGCGCTTCTGTGCTGGTTGAGCTCTATTCCGGTCGTTCGCTGGAGCCGGGCCAGGTCGTCGCCATCATCAATCTGGTGGCGACCAGTGTTCCCGAACTGAGCAAGTCGCAGATCACCGTGGTCGACCAGAAGGGCAACCTGCTGTCGGATCAGGCGGAAAACTCCGAACTGACCATGGCCGGCAAGCAATTCGATTACAGCCGTCGCATGGAAAGCATGCTGACCCAGCGTGTGCACAACATCCTGCAACCGGTGCTGGGTAACGACCGTTATAAAGCCGAAGTCTCGGCCGACGTGGATTTCAATGCGGTCGAATCGACTGCCGAGCAGTTCAACCCGGATCAACCGGCGTTGCGTAGCGAGCAGTCGGTCAACGAACAACGTACCGCCAGCAATGGCCCGCAAGGTGTGCCGGGTGCCTTGAGCAACCAGCCGCCATCGCCGGCCTCCGCACCGCAAACCACAGGTGGCAGCACCGCTGCAGCCGGTATGGTTCAGCCAGGTCAGCCGTTGATTGATGCCAACGGTCAGCAAATCATGGATCCGGCTACCGGCCAGCCGATGTTGGCGCCGTACCCGGCGGACAAGCGTCAACAATCCACCAAGAACTTCGAGCTCGACCGTTCGATCAGCCACACCAAGCAGCAGCAGGGCCGATTGAATCGCCTGTCGGTGTCGGTGGTGGTCGACGATCAGGTCAAGGTCAACGCGGCCAACGGTGAAACGACACGTGCGCCGTGGAGCGCCGATGAATTGGCGCGCTTCACTCGCCTGGTGCAGGACGCCGTCGGTTTCGACGCCAGCCGCGGCGACAGTGTCAGCGTGATCAACATGCCGTTCTCCGCCGAGCGTGGCGAAGTGATCGCCGAGATTCCGTTCTACTCCCAGCCGTGGTTCTGGGACATCGTCAAGCAAGTGCTGGGTGTGTTGTTCATCCTGGTGCTGGTATTCGGTGTGCTGCGTCCGGTGCTCAACAACATCACCGGCGGCGGCAAAGACAAGCAACTGGCCGGCATTGGCAGCGACATGGAACTGGGTGGCATGGGCGGCCTGGACGGCGAACTGGCCAACGACCGTGTCAGCCTCGGTGGCCCGACCAGCATCCTGCTGCCGAGCCCGAGCGAAGGCTATGACGCACAGTTGAACGCAATCAAGAGTCTGGTGGCAGAAGATCCGGGTCGCGTGGCCCAGGTCGTGAAAGAGTGGATTAACGCAGATGAGTGATAACCGAGCCGTTGCCGCCAAACTGACCAAGGTCGACAAAGCCGCGATTCTGCTGCTGTCCCTCGGTTCCACCGATGCTGCGCAAGTGCTGCGCCACATGGGGCCCAAAGAGGTCCAGCGTGTGGGTGTGGCGATGGCCCAGATGGGTAACGTGCACCGCGAGCAGGTCGAGCAGGTGATGAGCGAGTTCGTCGACATCGTCGGCGACCAGACCAGCCTGGGCGTCGGCTCCGATGACTACGTGCGCAAAATGCTTACCCAGGCGTTGGGCGAAGACAAGGCCAACGGCCTGATCGACCGAATCCTGCTGGGCGGCAACACCAGTGGCCTCGACAGCCTGAAGTGGATGGAGCCACGCGCCGTCGCCGACGTGATCCGTTACGAACACCCGCAGATCCAGGCAATCGTGGTCGCCTACCTCGACCCGGATCAGGCCGGTGAAGTGCTGGGCAACTTCGACCACAAGGTCCGGTTGGACATCATCCTGCGGGTGTCTTCGTTGAACACCGTGCAACCGGCGGCCCTGAAAGAACTCAACCAGATTCTCGAGAAGCAGTTCTCCGGCAACTCGAATGCCTCGCGCACCACCCTGGGCGGCATCAAGCGTGCGGCCGACATCATGAACTTCCTCGACAGCTCGATCGAAGGTCAGCTGATGGACTCGATCCGCGAAGTCGACGAAGACCTGTCCGGTCAGATCGAAGACCTCATGTTCGTGTTCAACAACCTGTCCGATGTCGACGACCGCGGGATTCAGGCGTTGCTGCGCGAAGTGTCCTCCGACGTGCTGGTACTGGCGCTCAAGGGCTCGGACGAAGGCGTCAAGGAAAAGATCTTCAAGAACATGTCCAAACGGGCGGCCGAACTGTTGCGCGACGACCTCGAGGCCAAAGGCCCGGTGCGCGTCAGCGACGTGGAAACGGCGCAGAAAGAAATCCTCACCATTGCCCGCCGTATGGCCGAAGCCGGAGAAATCGTTCTCGGCGGGAAGGGCGGCGAAGAGATGATCTAAGGTCACTATGTCGTCCAAACATGATGAGTCCAACACCGACCTGATCCGTGCCAAGGATGTCGGTGGTTTCGATATCTGGTCGTTGCCCAGCTTCGACCCGTTTGTGCCGGAACCCGAGCCGGAGCCGGAGCCTGAACCGCCGGAAATGGAAGAAGTGCCGCTGGAAGAAGTCCAGCCACTGACCCTCGAAGAGCTCGAAAGCATTCGCCAGGAGGCCTACAACGAAGGCTTCGCCGTTGGCGAGAAAGAAGGTTTTCACAGCACCACGCTCAAGGTCCGTCAGGAAGCCGAAGTGGCCCTGACGGCCAAGATCGCTGGTCTGGAACAGCTGATGGCCAACCTGTTCGAGCCCATTGCCGAGCAGGACACCCAGATCGAAAAATCCTTGGTCGACCTTGTGCAGCACATCACCAGGCAGGTGATTCAGCGCGAACTGGCCATCGACTCGACGCAGATCGAACACGTCATGCGCGAAGCGCTCAAGCTCTTGCCGCTGGGCGTGGGCAATGTGCGGCTGTACGTCAACCCGCAGGATTTCGAGCAGGTCAAAGCCCTGCGCGAGCGCCATGAAGAAACCTGGCGCATCGTCGAGGACGAGTCCTTATTGCCGGGCGGTTGCCGGGTCGAAACCGAACACAGTCGGATCGACGCCACCATCGAAACCCGTGTTACCCAAGTCATGGCCAAGCTGTTCGATCAATTGCACGATCAGGCGCTGCACCCGGCCGCGCCGGACCTGAGTCTGGAACTACCGGTTGACGAAAAGCCTTCGGTTACCCCGGTCGAGCCAGAACCGGACGCTGCCGATGCGCCTTGATCGCACCAGCTTCGCCAAGCGCCTGGGCGGTTACGCCGAGGCCACGATGCTTGCCGGTGCGCCGATCCTTGAAGGTCGCCTGCTGCGCATGGTCGGCCTGACCCTCGAAGCCGAAGGCTTGCGCGCCGCCATGGGCAGTCGCTGCATGGTCATCAACGATGACAGCTATCACCCGGTGCAGGTCGAAGCCGAAGTCATGGGCTTCTCTGGTAGCAAAGTTTTTCTGATGCCGGTCGGTAGCGTCGCCGGTATCGCCCCCGGTGCCCGTGTGGTTCCCTTGGCCGATACCGGTCGTCTGCCCATGGGTATGAGCATGCTCGGGCGGGTGCTCGATGGCGCCGGTCGTGCGCTGGATGGCAAGGGCGGGATGAAGGCTGAAGACTGGGTGCCAATGGATGGCCCGACCATCAACCCGCTCAAGCGCGAGCCGATCAGCGAGCCACTGGATGTGGGCATCCGCTGCATCAACGGTTTGTTGACGGTCGGTCGCGGTCAGCGGCTCGGGCTGTTCGCCGGTACTGGAGTGGGCAAGAGTGTGCTGCTGGGTATGATGACCCGCTTCACCGAGGCCGACATCATTGTCGTCGGGCTGATCGGTGAGCGGGGTCGTGAAGTTAAAGAGTTCATCGAGCACATCCTCGGTGAAGAAGGGCTCAAGCGTTCGGTGGTGGTGGCTTCGCCGGCGGACGACGCACCACTGATGCGTCTGCGCGCGGCCATGTACTGCACGCGGATCGCTGAGTACTTCCGCGACAAGGGCAAGAATGTCCTGTTGCTCATGGATTCCCTGACCCGTTTCGCCCAGGCCCAGCGGGAAATCGCCCTGGCCATCGGCGAACCGCCGGCGACCAAGGGCTATCCGCCATCGGTATTCGCCAAGTTGCCGAAACTGGTGGAACGGGCCGGTAATGCCGAAAAGGGCGGTGGTTCGATCACTGCGTTTTACACCGTATTGTCCGAAGGCGACGATCAGCAAGATCCGATCGCCGACGCGGCGCGGGGCGTGCTCGACGGACACATCGTGTTGTCCCGGCGTCTGGCTGAGGAAGGGCATTACCCGGCCATCGATATCGAAGCCTCCATCAGCCGGGTCATGCCATCGGTGGTCGGCATCAAGCACATGAACCACGCGCAGATGTTCAAGCAATACTGGTCGCGCTATCAGCAGAGCCGCGACTTGATCAGCGTCGGCGCCTATGTGTCCGGCGGTGACCGGGAAACCGACACCGCGATCAATCTGCAACCGGCCATGACCATGTACCTGCGCCAGGGCTTGAACGACAACATCAACATGGGCGCCAGCGAGAACCATCTCGCTTCGATCTTTGCGCCAGCGCCGGGCGGTTAACCAGTCATGGCCTCGAGCCGCGCAGCACGCCTGGCGCCTGTGGTGGAAATGGCTGAAAAGGCCGAAAAAACCGCTGTCCTGCGCCTGGGGCATTTCCAGGGCCAGGTTCGCCTGGCGGAAAGCAAACTCGCCGACCTGGAAAATTTCCGTCTCGAATACCAGGAACAATGGATCGTGCGCGGCAGCAGCGGCGTCTCGGGCCAGTGGTTGCTGGGCTATCAGGGCTTTCTTGCGCAACTGGGCACGGCCATCGACCAGCAGCGCCAGAGCCTGAACTGGCATCAAAACAACCTGAACAAGTCTCGGGAAGCCTGGCAGCAAGCATTTGCCCGGGTCGAAGGCTTGCGCAAACTGGTTCAGCGCTACATGGATGAGGCACGGCAACTGGAAGACAAGCGCGAGCAAAAGCTGCTGGATGAGCTGTCTCAGCGGTTGCCGCGTCACGACCCGTATTGAAGACCGCGTTATCGTTCTTCGCGGGCAAGCCTCGCTCCTACAGAGGCGGTGTCGAACGACAACGGTGTGTTCGACCATTTTTCGTAGGAGCGAGGCTTGCCCGCGAAGTCGATTTCACAAACCGAACAACTCTTCAGCCTTGCTCCAGCCCTCATCAGGTGCTAAACCTTGTACACGTACGTTCGTTCGCCAATGACAAGGAAGCCGTGAAATGTCAGTCGTTACAGAAGTATCTCAGGATGGGAAAAAGCTGACGATCTCGATCGAGGGGCGATTCGATTTCGGTCGGCATCAGGAGTTTCGCGAGTCCTACGAAAAACTCAACAGTAAACCCGATTCCATTGTGGTGGACCTGAAGAAAGCCACTTATCTCGACAGCTCGGCGCTGGGCATGCTGCTCTTGCTGCGCGATCACGCCGGTGGCGACAACTCCGATATTCGCGTCGTCAACAGCAGTACCGACGTTAAGAAAATCCTCGCCATCTCCAATTTCGACAAGCTGTTCGACATCAGTTGACCGTCATGCAGCCACTCGAACCGCTGACGATCCTGATCGCCGAAGACAGCGCGGCCGATCGTATGCTGCTGTCGACGATCGTCCGGCGCCAGGGCCATGAAGTGCTGACGGCCGCCAACGGCGCCGAGGCGGTCGAAGTGTTTCGCTCGCAACGACCACACCTGGTGCTGATGGACGCCATGATGCCGGTGATGGACGGTTTCGAGGCCGCGCAGCAGATCAAGGCGCTGGCTGGCGAAACCTTGGTGCCGATCATCTTTTTGACGTCGCTGACCGAAAGCGAGGCCTTGGCCCGTTGCCTGGAGGCCGGGGGCGACGATTTTCTGGCAAAGCCATACAACCAGGTGATCCTTGCCGCCAAGGTCAAGGCCATGGACCGCTTGCGACGTTTGCAAGCCACGGTGCTGGAGCAGCGTGACCTGATCGCCAGGCACCACGATTACCTGCTCAACGAACAACGGGTGGCCAAAGCCGTGTTCGACAAGGTCGCCCACTCTGGTTGCCTGAGCGCACCAAATATCCGATACCTGCAATCGCCCTATGCCCTGTTCAACGGCGATCTGTTGCTGGCCGCGTTCACCCCGGCCGGCGACATGCATGTGTTGCTCGGCGATTTCACTGGCCATGGTTTGCCGGCCGCTGTGGGTGCCATGCCCCTGGCTGAAGTCTTCTACGGCATGACCGCAAAGGGTTACGGCCTGTCCGAAACCCTGCGCGAGATGAACGCCAAGCTCAAACGCATTCTGCCGGTGGACATGTTCTGCTGTGCGACCCTGCTGTGCCTGAGCTTTCAGCGAGGATCGGTGGAGGTCTGGAACGGTGGGATGCCGGACGGTTACTTGCACAGCACCGCCAACGGCGAACGTATCACTCTGACGGCCCGGCACTTGCCGCTGGGGGTACTGAGCCCGCAAACCTTCGATGACCGCACCGAGGTGTTCCCGATGGCCGTCGGGGATCGGGTCTTTCTGTTGTCCGACGGGGTGATCGATACCTGCGATGCCAATGAACAATTGTTTGGCGTAGAGCGATTGGAGCAGGTGTTTGCAGCCAATCGTCAGCCTGATGCGCTGTTCGAAGAAATCGAACAGGCCCTGCGGGATTTTCGCGGCGAGGCACGGGATGACGTGAGCATGGTCGAGGTCAGTCTGCTGGAGGCTGCGCAACTGAGTCCGCCAGTGCCGGTGTACTCCGACAGCGGCCAATCCAGCCCGCTGGACTGGTCGGTGAGTTTCGAGTTCCGCGCCGCCACTCTCAAGCGCTTCAACCCGCTGCCATACCTGTTGCAATTGCTGCTTGAGGTGCATGGCCTGCGCGCTCAGAGTGGCGTGCTCTACAGTGTGATGGCAGAGCTTTATTCCAACGCCCTGGAGCATGGCGTGCTGGGACTGGATTCGAGTCTGAAACGCGATGCTTCGGGTTTTGCGCGCTATTATCAGCAGCGCAATACACGCCTGGACGAGTTGCGGGACGGTTATGTGCGGGTGCATTTGCAGGTGGCACCAAAAGGCGAGGGCGGTTGCCTGACGGTCCGGGTCGAAGACAGTGGCAAGGGTTTCGATGTGGCGCGGGTGATGGCGCGTCCGGTCGATGATGTCCGTCTGTCAGGACGTGGGGTCAATTTGATCCGCCAGTTGAGCGATCATGCGACCTGGTCCGATAATGGTCGAAGTGCTCGCGTGGAGTTTTTCTGGGAGGCTCTGGCATAATGCCAGGCATTCTTGATCAAGGAGTGAACAAGTGGACGACACACATCTGGACCGTGACGTGCTGAGCGCGTTGCAGGAAGTTATGGAGGACGGGTATCCAGAATTGCTCGATACCTTTCTCGCTGATTCCGAAGAGCGTTTACGCGTCCTGCGAAAGGCCGAGGATGCCGCGCAGCTTATGAATGCTGCCCATAGTTTCAAAGGTAGCAGCAGCAACATGGGCGCCAGTTATCTGGCCAAGCTGTGCGGTGAGCTGGAGCAGCGTGCCAAAGAAAAGAGTCTCGTCGGCATTGAACGGCTCATTGATGACATTGACGGCGAATTCGCTATTGTCCGACCGCTCTACGAAGCGGAGCGCCAGCGTTCCCTGGCTGAACCAGCATCCGTCCGGCGTTTTTAGCAGCTAGCGAACAAAGCTGGCTCGCCCCTTGCATTGAACTTGCTCAACTGTACCTACGATCCCAGTGCAGCGGAGACCGTTTTATGCCCGTTACCCCCAATATTCTTCTTCAGGCCGCCGCTACGGCCAAGACTCAAGCCGCATCCGCCAATACGCCGGCGGTGACGGCTGAGCCCGGGGACAAGGCGTCCAGCTTCGCTGAGGTCTACGCCAATCAAGCCCAGAGCAAGCCTGTTGTGGTCGCTGATAAATCGGCCAAGCCGGCGACTGATAATGCGCCGCAAGGCACCGGCAAGCCGGACGTCAGCAGCGATAAAGCTGCCGCCCCGGAACCTGCGGTTGCCGATAGCGGCAATTCCTTGCCCGCCGATAAACCGGCGTCGACAGACGACACGACGGCCAGTGATGGCGAGCCGGAGACGACCGATACGCCGGTAGCCGATGCTCCACCGGTTGATCCTGGCCTTGATCCGGCCCTCGATCCTGCCTTGATGCAGGCCGTTCAACCGTTGGCGGCCGTGCCGGTAGCGCAAGTACCTGCGCCGGTTGTGACGAGCGGTGCGCCGCAGGTTGAAGCGCCGGTTGCCGCTGCTATCGTTGCCGCACCCGCGCAAGCCGCCGCCGTCGACAGCGATTTCGATCCTGAAGCCGATCCACTCGATGCGCTGCCAGCGGTGCGTCTGGCCATGGAGCAAGGTGGTCACGTTTCCGCTTCTAGCCAGGCCCAGCCAAAAGCGTCCCCGGCCCAGGCTCAGGCTGACGGCGAGCCGACCTCGGCGCAAAACTTTGCCGCAGGCATGGCGAGCATGCTCGACGTGCAAACCGACCAGGACAGCACCAGCCAGGGCGGCGAAAAGGCCTTCAGTGGCCTGATTGATGACGGCCTCAAGGATCTCAAATCCGCCAGCAGTGATACCCGTGTCGATGATTTCGCCAACCGCCTGGCGGCACTGACCCAGGCGGCAACGCCGAAGACTGCCAATGCATTGCCGGTGAATCAGCCAATCGCCATGCATCAGAGCGGTTGGACTGAAGAGGTGGTCAATCGGGTCATGTACCTGTCCAGCGCCAACCTCAAAGCGGCCGACATTCAGTTGCAACCGGCCGAGCTGGGACGCCTCGATATTCGGGTGAACATGGTGCCGGATCAGCAGACCCAGGTGACCTTCATGAGCGCCCACCCAAGTGTTCGCGAAGCGCTCGACGGGCAAATGCACCGCTTGCGTGACATGTTCGCGCAGCAGGGCATGGGCCAGGTCGACGTCAACGTTTCCGATCAGTCCCGTGGCTGGCAGGGTCAGGAACAGGCTCAACAGGGGCAGGGTGGGCGTACCAGCGCCAATGGCGGTCGCCTCGACTCCGCCGATGAAGAGCTCCCTGCGACTGTCGCTGAAGTAGGCGCCAACACCACCAGCGTGATTGGCTCCAGCGCCGTCGATTATTACGCCTGATCAAACGCAACACCCCTGTAGGAGTGAGGCTTGCCCGTGAAGAACGATAACTCGGTTTAACCAATAAACCGCGTCAACGTTATTCGCGGGCAAGCCTCGCTCCTACGGTTCCTTCGATGTCTTTAAGCCTGCGCCTCAACTCCCTCCCGACACTTCTGGCATAACACTTGCTCTTGCCTTGCCGTGCGACTGTGAAAACCCGAATAGTGACGGATTATTGGCATGGCTAAGAGCGACGCAGCACCAGTGAAAGACCCCGCAACCAAAGGCAAAATAAAGCTGATCATTGTGATCGTCGTGGCCCTGCTGCTGGCGATCGGCTTGTCCGTGGGGGCGACCTGGTACTTCATGCACAGCGCCCAGAGCAAGCCTGCCGCTGCGGCTGAAACCGCTGTGGTCGGCAAGCAGCCGGCGATCTTCGAGCCCATGGCGCCGGCCTTCGTGGCCAACTACACGCAGAACGGCCGCCAGCGCTACATGCAGGTGAGCATCACCCTGCAGGGTCGCAATCAGGCTGATCTGGATGCGCTCAAAGTCCACATGCCGGTGATTCGCAATAACCTGGTGATGCTGTTTTCCGGTCAGGATTTCGCCACGCTGGCGACCCCGGTCGGCCAGGAGATGTTGCGTCAGAAGGCCACGGCCAGCGTCCAGGAAGTGGCGCAGAAAGAGCTTGGCAAAGTGGTGATCGAACAGTTGCTTTTCACTAATTTCGTACTGCAGTAGGAACACGACATGGCCGTGCAGGACCTGCTGTCCCAGGATGAGATCGATGCGCTGTTGCATGGCGTCGACGATGGTCTGGTACAGACCGATAACGCTGCCGAACCCGGCACCGTCAAAAGCTACGACCTTACCAGCCAGGATCGCATCGTCCGCGGACGCATGCCGACCCTGGAAATGATCAACGAGCGTTTCGCCCGTTACACCCGCATCAGCATGTTCAACATGCTGCGCCGCTCGGCGGACGTTGCCGTCGGTGGCGTGCAGGTGATGAAGTTCGGCGAATACGTGCACTCGCTGTACGTGCCGACCAGTCTCAACCTGGTCAAGATCAAGCCGTTGCGCGGCACTGCGCTGTTCATCCTTGACGCCAAACTGGTGTTCAAACTGGTGGACAACTTCTTCGGCGGCGATGGCCGTCACGCGAAGATCGAAGGGCGTGAATTCACCCCCACCGAGCTGCGTGTGGTGCGCATGGTGCTGGAACAGGCCTTCGTCGATTTGAAGGAAGCCTGGCAGGCGATCATGGAAGTGAACTTCGAGTACATCAATTCGGAAGTGAACCCGGCCATGGCCAACATCGTCGGCCCGAGCGAAGCGGTTGTGGTGTCGACGTTCCACATCGAACTCGATGGTGGTGGCGGCGACCTGCACGTGACCATGCCGTACTCGATGATCGAGCCGGTGCGCGAAATGCTTGACGCCGGCTTCCAGTCGGACCTCGACGATCAGGACGAGCGCTGGATCAACGCCTTGCGCCAGGACGTGCTGGACGTCGATGTACCCATCGGTGCCACCGTTGCCCGCCGCCAGTTGCGCCTGCGCGACATCCTGCACATGCAGCCGGGGGATGTGATCCCGGTCGAGATGCCTGAAGAAATGATCATGCGCGCCAATGGCGTGCCGGCCTTCAAGGTCAAGATGGGCTCGCACAAAGGCAACCTCGCGTTGCAGGTGATCGAGCCGATCGAGCGCCGCTGACCGGCGCTCCAACCCCCTTTTAATTGACTGCTCTTGATTGAGCAGGTGCCCGCCGAGGACAAATGATGAACGACGATATGAACGCCCAGGACGACCAGGCACTGGCTGATGAATGGGCTGCGGCCCTGGAAGAAACCGGTGACGCCGGGCAGGACGATATCGATGCCTTGTTGGCCGCCGATGCCATCGGTTCGTCGTCCAACCGTCTGCCAATGGAAGAATTCGGCAGCGTGCCGAAGAGCAACGATCCGGTGACGCTGGACGGTCCGAACCTGGACGTGATCCTCGATATCCCGGTGTCGATTTCCATGGAAGTCGGCAGCACCGATATCAACATCCGCAACCTGCTGCAACTCAACCAGGGCTCGGTAATCGAGCTCGATCGTCTGGCCGGTGAGCCACTGGACGTGTTGGTCAACGGCACGCTCATCGCCCACGGTGAAGTGGTGGTGGTCAACGAAAAGTTCGGCATCCGCCTGACCGACGTGATCAGCCCAAGCGAACGCATCAAGAAGCTGCGCTGAGTGAAGAGGGTTCTGGGTGCTTTGCCGGGATTAGCGCTGGCGTTGCCGTTCAGTGTTCTGGCTGCCGAACCGGTTGCGACTGCGACAGCGGCCGCTGCACCGGCTGTCAGCAGCGGTGTGGCTGGGCAATTGACGCAATTGGTGTTTGGCTTGCTGCTAGTGCTGGGGTTGATCTTCTTCCTCGCCTGGTTGCTGCGCCGGGTCCAGCAGGCCGGGCCGGCCGGCAAGGGGCAGGTGATCGAGCTGATCGGTTCCCGCGCACTAGGTCCTCGTGACCGTTTGATGCTGGTGCAGGTCGGCAACGAACAGATCTTGCTCGGCCTGAGCCCAGGCACCATCACCGCGTTGCATGTACTCAAGGAGCCGGTGCAGGTGCCGGACAATGCCGAGAAAGCCACGCCGGAATTTGCCCTGCATCTGCTGAAGATGCTCGGCAAGGATCAGAAGGATAAGAAGTAATGGCTGCGTTACGCATCATCTTGACGCTGGCCCTGATGCTGGCCGCGCCGCTTGCGTTCGCCGCAGATCCATTGTCGATCCCGGCGATCACCTTGGGCACCAACGCCGAAGGCGCTCAGGAATATTCGGTCAGCCTGCAAATCCTGCTGATCATGACCGCGCTGAGTTTCATCCCGGCGTTCGTCATGCTGATGACCAGCTTCACCCGGATCATCATCGTGTTCTCGATCCTGCGTCAGGCCCTGGGCTTGCAGCAGACGCCGTCGAACCAGATCCTCACTGGCATGGCGCTGTTCCTCACCATGTTCATCATGGCGCCGGTGTTCGATCGCGTGAATCAGGATGCCTTGCAGCCGTATCTGGCGGAGAAACTCACCGCTCAGGATGCCGTGACCAAGGCGCAGGTGCCGATCAAGGATTTCATGCTGGCCCAGACTCGCAGCAGCGATCTGGAGCTGTTCATGCGCTTGTCCAAGCGCACTGACATTGCTTCGCCTGATCAGGCGCCGCTGACGATTCTGGTTCCGGCGTTTGTCACCTCGGAGCTTAAAACTGCGTTCCAGATCGGCTTCATGATCTTCATTCCGTTCCTGATCATCGACCTGGTCGTGGCCAGTGTGCTGATGGCGATGGGGATGATGATGCTTTCGCCACTGATCATTTCCCTGCCGTTCAAAATCATGTTGTTTGTGCTGGTGGATGGCTGGGCGTTGATCATCGGGACCTTGGCCAGCAGCTTCGGCGGCGTTTCACCATGACGCCGGAAGTTGCCGTAGACATCTTTCGCGAAGCGCTGTGGCTGACCACCATGATGGTTGCCGTGCTGGTGATCCCGAGCTTGTTGGTGGGGCTGTTGGTGGCGATGTTCCAGGCGGCCACCCAGATCAACGAACAGACCCTGAGCTTCCTGCCGCGTCTGCTGGTGATGCTGGTGACGCTGATCGTTGGTGGCCCGTGGATGGTTCAGACTTTCATGGAATACATTCTGCAGTTGTACGGCAGTATTCCTCAGGTCATCGGCTAAACCATGTCGCTGCTGCAGCTGACCGATACCCAGATCAGTACCTGGGTGGCGACATTCATGTTGCCGCTGTTTCGCATCGGTTCGTTGCTGATGGTCATGCCGATTTTCGGTACGAGCCTGGTGCCCCAGCGCGTGCGTCTGTACTTCGCTCTGGCGATAACGTTCGTGATCGCTCCCGGCCTGCCGCCGATGCCGCCGGTCAACGCACTCGACCTGAGTGCGCTGCTGCTGATTGCCGAACAAATCATTATTGGCGCGGTGTTGGGTTTCTCTTTGCAGCTGTTCTTCCAGGCTTTCGTGGTCGCCGGGCAAATTGTCGCGATCCAGATGGGCATGGGCTTCGCCTCGATGGTCGACCCTACGAACGGTGTGTCGGTGGCGGTGATCGGGCAGTTTTTCACCATGCTGGTGACGCTGCTGTTCCTGTCGATGAACGGCCATCTGGTGGTGTTCGAAGTCCTCACCGAGAGCTTCACCACGCTGCCGGTCGGTGGCGGGTTGATGGTCCATCATTTTTGGGAGCTGGCCGGGAAGCTGGGTTGGGTGCTTGGCGCGGCGCTGTTGCTGGTGCTGCCGGCGATCACCGCGTTGCTGGTGGTCAACATTGCGTTTGGCGTGATGACCCGGGCGGCGCCGCAGCTGAACATTTTCTCGATCGGCTTCCCGCTGACCTTGGTGCTCGGACTGTTCATCGTCTGGGTCGGCCTGGCAGACATTCTCAATCAGTATCAACCGTTGGCCTCCGAGGCTTTGCAGTTGTTACGCGAACTGGCACGGGCGCGCTGAGTCATGGCTGAGAGCGAAAGCGGTCAGGACAAAACAGAAGACCCCACGGAGAAACGTAAAAAGGACTCCCGTGAGAAGGGCGAGATTGCGCGCTCCAAGGAGCTCAATACCTTGGCGGTCATGCTCGCCGGCGCCGGTGCGTTGCTGATTTTCGGTGGTGCATTGGCCCAGGACATGATGGAGCTGATGCGGATGAACTTCACGCTGTCGCGGGAAGTGATTCTGGATCAGCGCAACATGGGCACCTTCTTGCTGCACTCGGGACAGATGGCTCTGTTGGCGATTCAGCCGGTGATGATCACTTTGCTGTTGGCTGCGTTGATCGGCCCGATCTCCCTGGGTGGCTGGCTGTTCGCGGCCGGCTCCATGGCGCCCAAGTTCAGTCGCATGAACCCCGGCGCGGGCCTGAAGCGGATGTTCTCGGCCAAGGCTTTGGTTGAGCTGCTCAAGGCCCTGGCGAAGTTTTTCATCGTCTTGTTCGTGGCGTTGGCGGTCCTGTCGTCGGACATCGATGATCTGATGCGCATCGCTCACGAACCGTTGGACATGGCGATCATTCACAGCTTGCAAGTGGTCGGCTGGAGTACCTTGTGGATGGCTTGCGGGCTGATCATCATCGCCATGGTCGACGTGCCGGTGCAGCTCTGGGAAAGCCACAAGAAGCTGCAGATGACCAAGCAGGAAGTGCGCGATGAGCACAAGGATCAGGAAGGGCGGCCGGAGGTCAAGCAGCGTATTCGTCAGTTGCAGCGCGAGATGTCGCAGCGGCGGATGATGGCCGCGATCCCCGAGGCTGATGTGGTCATTACCAACCCGACCCACTACGCCGTGGCCCTCAAGTACGATCCAGACAAAGGTAATGCACCGGTGCTGTTGGCCAAGGGTAGCGACTTCCTCGCCCTGAAGATCCGCGAAATCGCCGTGGCCAATAATGTGCTGCTGCTCGAATC
This sequence comes from Pseudomonas sp. GM102, assembly GCF_000282555.1. Taxonomy (NCBI): domain Bacteria; kingdom Pseudomonadati; phylum Pseudomonadota; class Gammaproteobacteria; order Pseudomonadales; family Pseudomonadaceae; genus Pseudomonas; species Pseudomonas sp. GM102. Next base: position 41,706 of record NZ_AKJB01000001.1, read on the forward strand.
GCCGGCGCTGGCGCGTTCGATCTACTACTCCACGGAGCTGGAACAGGAAATTCCCGGCGGGCTCTATCTGGCGGTCGCCCAGGTACTGGCCTACGTCTACCAGATCCGCCAGTACCGCGCCGGCAAGGGCAAGCGCCCGGATCCGCTCCAGGACGATTTGCCGATTCCGCCGGACTTGCGCCGCGATTCTTGATGGGTCAAAGATCGCAACCTTCCGCCTATCCGAAAAAGCTTCTACCTGTTAATTCTGACAGTAGACGCCTACCTTCTGACGCGTTGTCATGGATCCGGAAATCTTTCCAGATGATGTTCATGGGAGCACGGTCATGGCAGAGCGTCAGTACAGAAAGCTTCAAGGAATGGAGTTGGCCTTTGTTTCGGGTGTTTTAGAGGAAAATTCCCTTGAACGGGCGATCGGTTACTCGGTTACGTTCAGAATGTCATTGGACTTTACGCATTTTGTGCACATGGCCAATCAATACATTGAGGATTACTTGAATGATCCGCTCAATGCCATTCGGCCCGAGTTGGAAGGGTTGGCCTATCATTATTCCTACAACTATCTCTTTGGTGCCGCGGGCAGCATTGAAAGCAGTTTGGCCTTGTTCGAGGTTTTCACCAATCCCTTGTATTACATGAAGGCATGGTCAGCTGGCACGTTACAGCGTCGATACGGCAAGCCAGGGTTTGCAGTGGTCGATGGAAAGTTGCAGGTTACTGCGCGGATGGACTTTCGTCGTAAGGATAAGCGCCCGATGCTGATAGGCGATTTGCCGATCATTCAATTTGGGTGGGCACTTAACCTTATGCAAGGTCACGAGTTTTCGTTTCCCCTTGTAGCGCCTGCTACGGCGGTGGTGCTTGGTTATGCTGAGGAAGATCTTGTGGCTGTAGAGGACACTCGGATGCATAGGGGGACGCTTTATATGGTGGGCCGCGAGTTGCAGTTTGGCGCCATTAATCCAAAGCAGATTTTGACTGCTGGCTGACTCCGCTGGTGCGCCGCGATTCCTGATAGTTGTGTTGGCAAATGCTGGCCTCTTCGCGGGCAAGCCTCGCTCCTACAGTCCCGTGTCGTTCGCACATGTCGACCGACACAGGCCTGTAGGAGCGAGGCTTGCCCGCGAAGGCGTGGGTTCAAGCAATACAAATCCCCGAAACAGACCTCTATTTCAAGCCCCGGCAAAAGTTGGAAGGCTTCTTGCAATAGCCGCCCTGCGCCTGCTTCAGGCGTCAAAAGTTTGCTTTAAAGGAACGGGGAAAACCGGTGGATCGCTCTCAGTTAATCAACACTGCACGCACAAACGTTGCCGACCTCAGTCGGGGCAATCTGGGTGTGCCGCTGTTGCTGCTGGTCATGCTGGCCATGATGATGTTGCCGGTGCCGCCGTTCCTGCTGGACGTGTTCTTCACGTTCAACATTGCCTTGTCCATCGTCGTGTTGCTGGTCTGCGTGTACGCCTTGCGGCCGCTGGATTTTGCCGTGTTCCCGACCATTTTGCTGGTGGCGACGTTGTTGCGACTGGCGCTGAACGTGGCCTCGACGCGGGTGGTGATGCTCCACGGTCAGGATGGTCATGCCGCCGCCGGTAAGGTGATCCAGGCCTTCGGTGAAGTGGTGATCGGCGGCAACTACGTGGTTGGTATCGTGGTCTTCGCGATTTTGATGATCATCAACTTCGTCGTAGTGACCAAGGGTGCCGGGCGGATTTCCGAGGTGAGCGCGCGTTTCACCCTCGACGCAATGCCGGGCAAACAAATGGCCATCGACGCCGACTTGAACGCCGGCCTGATCGATCAGAACCAGGCGAAACTGCGCCGGATGGAAGTGGCCCAGGAGGCCGAGTTCTACGGTTCCATGGACGGTGCCAGCAAGTTCGTGCGCGGTGACGCCATCGCCGGCCTGCTGATTCTGTTCATCAACCTGATCGGCGGCATGGCAGTCGGTATCTTCCAGCACGGTATGACCTTTGGCGATGCCGGTCGGGTGTACGCCTTGTTGACCATTGGTGACGGTTTGGTGGCGCAATTGCCATCACTGCTGTTGTCGACTGCCGCCGCGATCATGGTGACCCGAGCTTCCGGCTCGGAAGACATGGGCAAGCAGATCAATCGTCAGATGTTCGCCTCGCCGAAAGCCCTGGCCGTGGCCGCTGGCTTGATGGCGGTGATGGGCCTGGTGCCGGGCATGCCGCATTTTTCCTTTCTGAGCATGGCAGCCCTGGCGGCCGGCGGCGCTTACCTGTTCTGGAAGAAGCAGAACGTGGTCAAGGTTCAGGCCTTGCAAGAGGTCAAGCGTCAGCAGGAACTGCTGCCATCGCCGGCCCGCGCCCAGGAAACCAAGGAGCTTGGCTGGGATGACGTGACGCCGATCGACATGATCGGCCTGGAAGTCGGCTATCGCCTGATTCCGCTGGTGGACCGCAACCAGGGTGGTCAGTTGCTGGCGCGGATCAAGGGTGTGCGTAAAAAGCTCTCCCAGGACCTGGGTTTCTTGATGCCGACTGTGCATATCCGTGACAACCTCGACCTGGCGCCAAGCGCCTACCGCCTGACCCTGATGGGCGTGATCCTGGCCGAGGCCGAGATTTACCCGGACCGCGAACTGGCGATCAACCCAGGGCAGGTCTACGGTACGCTCAACGGCATTACCGCCAAAGATCCGGCTTTTGGTCTGGAGGCGGTCTGGATCGAAATTAGCCAGCGTGCCCAGGCGCAATCCCTCGGCTACACCGTGGTCGACGCCAGTACGGTAGTGGCAACGCATTTGAACCAGATTTTGTACAAACACTCCAGCGAGCTGATTGGTCACGAAGAAGTCCAGCAACTCATGCAATTGCTGGCCAAAAGCTCACCCAAACTGGCTGAAGAGCTGGTGCCGGGAGTGGTTTCGCTGTCGCAGTTGCTCAAAGTCTTGCAGGCATTGCTGGCCGAACAGGTGCCGGTACGGGACATTCGCAGCATCGCCGAAGCCATCGCGAACAACGCCGCCAAGAGTCAAGATACTGCCGCTTTGGTGGCTGCGGTGCGCGTCGGCGTATCCCGCGCAATCGTGCAAAGCATTGTAGGTACTGAGTCGCAGCTGCCTGTGATCACCTTGGAGCCAAGGTTGGAACAAATATTGCTCAATAGTCTTCAGAAGGCAGGGCAAGGCTCGGAAGAGGGCGTTCTGCTGGAGCCAAGCATGGCAGAGAAGCTGCAACGCTCGTTGATCGAAGCGGCGCAGCGTCAGGAAATGCAAGGTCAACCGGTGATTCTGCTGGTGGCCGGTCCGGTTCGCGCGATGCTCTCGCGATTCGGCCGACTGGCAGTCCCGGGTTTGCATGTGTTGGCTTATCAGGAAATCCCTGACAACAAGCAAGTGACCATTGTTGCGACAGTAGGGCCCAACGGCTGAGGTAGTGGTTTATGCAAGTTAAGCGTTTTTTCGCCGCCGATATGCGTCAGGCCATGAAACTGGTTCGTGATGAGCTGGGCGCTGATGCCGCCATCATTGGCAATCGCCGGATCGCCGGTGGTGTCGAGCTGACGGCTGCCCTGGATTACAAATTGTCGGCGCTGGCCCCGCGTGTTCCGAACATGGAACTCGAGGACGAGCTGCGCAAGACCCAGTCGCGGATCGTCACCGCCCAGGCCGAACTGAGCCTGCGTGGCGATGGCGAGAGCGACAAGAGCACCAATCGCCAGTTGTTCGCCGGCCTGCCGTTGACCGCCGCCGAGCCGCTGATCGAGCCGACGCTGGCCGAGCCTCGGCGTCCGGCACCTGCGCCTGCCGCAGCGACCGGCGTCGACCTGCGTGCGTTCGACTCGATGCGTTTCGAGCTCAACAGCCTGCGTGAACTGATGGAAGTGCAACTTGGCTCGCTGGCTTGGAATCAGTTGCAAGGCAGCCGTCCGGCCCAGGCCAACCTCTGGCGTCGCTTGCAACGCATCGGCCTGTCCGGCCCGTTGTCGCGCGATCTGCTGGCGCTGATTACCGACATTGAAGAGCCCCGTCAGGCCTGGCGCATGTTGCTCGCGCACCTGGCGCGGATGATCACCACCCCGGAAGTCGAGCCACTGGAAGAGGGCGGCGTGATTGCCATGGTCGGCCCGGCCGGCATGGGCAAGACCACCACGCTGGCCAAGCTGGCGGCTCGTTACGTGCTCAAGTACGGCGCGCAGAACATCGCGCTGGTCAGCATGGACAGCTATCGCATCGGCGCTCAGGAACAGCTCAAGACCCTCGGCCGGATCCTCAACGTGTCGGTCACCCACGTCGATCCGGGCCAATCCTTGGTGCAGGCGCTGGAGCCTTTGCTGCGCAAACGCGTGGTGCTGATCGATACCGCCGGCCTGCAGGCCAGCGATCCGGCACTGCGCATGCAGCTTGAAAGCCTGGCCGGACGCGGCATCAAATCAAAAAATTATCTGGTCTTGGCAACCACCAGCCAGAAACAGGTTCTAACTGCCGCTTATCACAGTTACAAACGTTGCGGCCTTGCTGGCTGCATCCTGACTAAACTGGATGAAACGGCAAGCTTGGGCGAGGTGTTGAGCCTGGCCATCAGTCATGAATTGCCGGTGGCTTACCTCACCGATGGCCCGCGGATTCCGGATGATTTGCATCTGCCGCGCCGTCATCAGTTGGTCAGCCGTGCCGTTAGCGTGCAAATGCAGGAAGAACCCAGCGAAGAAGCCATGGCTGATATGTTCGCTGACCTTTACCACAGTCCGACCAAGCGGGTTGGCTGAGGTATTTAATGAACGGTTTTTGTACCTACATCGATGGTCTGCCATGCATTGTTCAGTTGGTGAACGCGCAGCCAGTAATGTGGCCTCCGTCTAAGTAAGACAAGGTAAAGAAAATAACATGGGCAGCATGCATCCCGTACAGGTGATCGCGGTGACCGGCGGCAAAGGTGGCGTCGGGAAGACTAACGTGTCAGTGAACTTGTCCCTGGCTCTAGCTGAGCTCGGCCGGCGCGTCATGCTGCTGGATGCCGATCTGGGGCTGGCGAACGTTGACGTCCTGCTGGGGCTGACACCCAAACGTACCCTGGCCGACGTGATCGAAGGCCGCTGTGAGCTGCGCGATGTGCTGTTGCAAGGGCCCGGCGGTATTCGCATCGTCCCGGCCGCATCCGGCACCCAGAGCATGGTTCATCTGAGCCCGGCCCAGCATGCCGGCCTGATCCAGGCCTTCAGCGACATCGGCGACAACCTCGACGTATTGGTGATCGACACCGCTGCGGGCATTGGTGACTCGGTGGTCAGTTTCGTCCGCGCAGCGCAAGAAGTCTTGCTGGTGGTGTGCGACGAGCCGACCTCGATCACCGACGCCTACGCGCTGATCAAACTGCTGAACCGCGACTACGGCATGAACCGTTTCCGCGTCCTGGCCAACATGGCGCAGAGCCCGCAGGAAGGCCGCAACCTGTTCGCCAAGTTGACCAAGGTCACGGATCGTTTCCTTGACGTCGCCTTGCAATATGTCGGTGCGGTGCCTTACGACGAAAGCGTACGCAAGGCCGTGCAGAAACAGCGTGCCGTCTACGAAGCCTTTCCGCGTTCCAAGTGCGCCCTGGCGTTCAAGGCCATTGCGCAGAAGGTCGATACCTGGCCACTGCCGGCCAACCCACGCGGGCACCTGGAGTTTTTCGTCGAGCGCCTCGTGCAACAAACGGCAGGACCCGTCCTATGACAGCCAGTGGCTACAACCTCTACAAGAAGTCGGCACGTGACGCGCAGTACGAGCTGATCGAGCGTTACGCGCCACTGGTCAAACGCATTGCCTACCACTTGCTGGCGCGTTTGCCGGCCAGTGTCCAGGTCGAAGACCTGATCCAGGCCGGGATGATCGGCCTGCTTGAAGTATCAACCAAATATGACGCCAGCAAAGGCGCGAGTTTCGAGACGTACGCGGGCATTCGAATCCGCGGCGCGATGCTCGATGAAGTGCGCAAGGGGGACTGGGCTCCACGTTCGGTTCACCGCAATACCCGTATGGTCAGCGACGCGATTCGCTCGATTGAAGCTAAAACCGGCCGTGACGCTAAAGATCATGAGGTTGCGGCCGAACTCCAATTGAGTCTCGACGATTATTACGGGATTTTGAACGACACCCTCGGCAGCCGGTTATTCAGTTTCGACGATCTGTTACAGGACGGCGAACACGAAGGGCTGCATGAGGATGGCGCCAGTGCTCATCTCGAGCCGTCACGCGATCTGGAAGATGAACGCTTCCAGGCGGCGCTGGCGGACGCGATTGCCAATTTGCCGGAGCGTGAGCGACTGGTGTTGGCGCTGTACTACGACGAAGAGTTGAATCTCAAGGAAATCGGTGAGGTCCTGGGGGTCAGCGAATCGCGGGTCAGCCAGTTACACAGCCAGTGCGCGGCCCGTTTGCGGGGGCGTTTGGGGGAGTGGCGAGCGCGCTGAAGGCAGTGTGGGGACACTGCGAATGGAGCCGGTGTGGTGTTGAACTGCGCCGGTCTCGATCTGTTGTGCTCCAGACAGTCATTGAGTGCTTTGCCGGATTGATTGAAATGGCGCGTCCAGGTGCTGGGCGCGTTTAAGACTGCTTGGAGGTCGAATTGGACAAGAACATGAAAATCCTCATCGTTGATGACTTCTCAACGATGCGGCGGATCATAAAAAACCTGTTGCGTGATCTTGGGTTCACCAACACGGTCGAGGCTGACGATGGCACCACTGCCATTCCGGTTCTCAACAGTGGGAGCATCGACTTTCTGGTAACGGACTGGAACATGCCTGGCATGACCGGTATCGATCTGCTGCGTCACGTGCGCGCTGATGAAAAGCTCAAGCACCTTCCGGTGCTGATGGTGACCGCTGAAGCCAAGCGCGAGCAAATCATCGAAGCGGCCCAGGCCGGTGTAAATGGCTATGTGGTCAAACCCTTCACGGCCCAGGCGTTGAAAGAAAAAATCGAGAAGATTTTCGAACGCATCGGTTGATGGACTGCGCCACGGGGGAGCTATGGAGCATAAAGAATCTTCAATGGGCGATTTTGAATCGACCCTGAAAAAACACGCGGTCGAACTGGTCGAGAGCCTTGAAAAAGGCAGGTTTGGCGATGCGGTGCAATTGATCCATGAGCTCAATCAGACCCGTGACCGCGGCCTGTACCAGGAAGTAGGCAAGCTCACCCGCGAGCTGCATAGCGCGATCGTCAATTTCCAGATTGACCCGCACATGCCGCAAGCCGAGGAAGTGTCTCAGATCACGGATGCCACCGAGCGCCTGGGTTATGTGGTCAAGCTGACCGAGGCCGCGGCGAACCGCACCATGGACCTGGTGGAAAACGCCACGCCGCTGATCAACAGCCTGAGCGACGAAGCTCAGGCGCTAAGCACGGATTGGGGACGGTTCATGCGTCGCGAAGTCGGGGCTGAAGAGTTTCGCGATCTGGCCCGGCGCGTCGACGGTTTCCTGACACGCAGCAGCGAAGATAACCGCGTCGTGTCGAGCAACCTCAACGACATTCTGCTGGCCCAGGATTACCAGGACCTCACCGGTCAGGTAATCAAGCGCGTGACCCAGTTGGTCACCGAAGTTGAAAGCAATCTGCTCAAGCTCGTGCTCATGGCCAGTCAGGTCGACCGCTTTGCGGGTATCGAACATGACCGTGATGCGATGCTGGCTGAAAAAGATCCGCAAAAACATCTCTCTCAGGGTGAAGGTCCGCAGATTCATGCCGATAAAAGAGAAGACGTTGTGTCCGGTCAGGACGATGTGGACGATTTGTTATCCAGCCTAGGATTTTAGAGTTTTAGCATTTTAGGTTTTTTAGGTTTTTAGACCTCAGGAGCACCCCCTTAATGAGCTTCGGCGCCGATGAAGAGATCCTTCAGGATTTCCTGGTTGAGGCCGGCGAGATTCTAGAGCAACTGTCCGAACAGCTGGTCGAGCTTGAAAGTCGACCGGATGATGCGGATTTGCTCAATGCAATTTTTCGCGGTTTTCACACTGTAAAAGGGGGCGCCGGCTTCCTCCAGCTCAACGAGCTGGTGGAGTGCTGTCACATCGCCGAGAACGTGTTCGACATCCTGCGCAAGGGTGAACGACGCGTCGACTCGGAACTGATGGACGTGGTTCTCGAAGCACTGGACGCGGTGAACAGCATGTTCAGCGAAGTCCGCGAACGCAGCCCGATCACGGCTGCCACTCCAGAATTGCTTGCAGCGTTGGCCCGTCTGGCCGAGCCGCAAACCGCCGATGAGTCGGCACCGGTCGCTGAGGTGGTGGAAGAACCTGCCGCTGAAGAATCGGGCGATATCACGGATAACGAATTTGAACAGCTGCTGGACTCGCTGAACGCCGTCAAGGCTCAAGCCGAGGCTCCAGTGGCTGCGCCAGTGCCGACCAGCGATGCCTCGGCCAGCGATGAAATCACCGATGCCGAGTTCGAGTCGTTGCTCGATCAACTGCACGGCAAAGGCCAGTTCGCCGTCGATGCAGTAGTCGCGGCACCCGCCGCGCCGGCTGCCCCGAAAGCGGCAGGCGACAGCTCCGATATTACCGACGACGAGTTCGAAGCACTGCTCGACCAGTTGCACGGTAAAGGCAACTTTGCCGTCGATGCATTGGAGTCGGCGATTGCCGCCGTACCAGCCCCGGCTGCGCCAACCGCTAAAGCGGCCGGCGGCGATCTGATCTCGGATCATGAGTTCGAATCGCTGCTCGACGAATTGCACGGTAAAGGCAAATTCACTGAAGTGGGCACCGGTTCTGCTGCTTCCGCTGTAGCGACCCCAGTCGCCAAGGCGCCGGCACCTGTGGCCAAAGCGCCCGAGCCAAAAGCCGAAGCGCCGAAACCGGCCGCCGCTGCTGCACCGGCCCCGGCCCGTGCCCCGTCTGCGCCACCACCAGAAAAACCGGCCAGCGAAGCCGAGACCACCGTGCGGGTCGATACCGCGCGTCTCGACGAAATCATGAACATGGTCGGCGAGTTGGTACTGGTGCGTAACCGCTTGGTCCGTCTGGGCCTCAACAGCGGCGACGAAGCCATGTCCAAGGCCGTGTCGAACCTCGACGTGGTCACGGCCGACCTGCAGACCGCGGTCATGAAGACCCGGATGCAGCCGATCAAGAAAGTCTTCGGGCGCTTCCCGCGTCTGGTTCGCGACCTGGCTCGCCAGCTCAAGAAAGAGATCAACCTGGAGCTGGTCGGCGAAGAAACCGACCTCGACAAGAACCTCGTCGAGGCCCTGGCCGACCCGCTGGTCCACTTGGTGCGCAACTCGGTCGACCACGGTATTGAAGAGCCGGCTGAGCGCGAAGCGATGGGCAAGCCTCGCAGCGGCAAGGTGATCCTGTCCGCGGAACAGGAAGGCGATCACATCCTGCTGTCCATCTCCGATGATGGCAAAGGTATGGACGCCGATGTTCTGCGCGGTATCGCCGTGAAGAAAGGCCTGATGGACAAGGATGCGGCGGACCGTCTCAGCGAGTCGGATTGCTTCAACCTGATCTTCGCTCCGGGCTTCTCGACCAAGACCGAAATTTCCGACGTCTCCGGGCGCGGCGTGGGCATGGACGTGGTGAAAACCAAGATCGCCCAGCTCAACGGCACCATCAATATCTACTCGACCAAGGGCAAGGGCTCGAAGATCGTCATCAAGGTCCCGTTGACCCTGGCGATCATGCCGACGCTGATGGTCATGCTCGGCAACCAGGCGTTCGCGTTCCCGCTGGTGAACGTCAACGAGATCTTCCACCTCGACCTGTCGCGCACCAACGTGGTGGACGGCCAGGAAGTGGTGATCGTGCGGGACAAGGCGCTGCCTCTGTTCTACCTCAAACGCTGGCTGGTCAGCTCCGCTGCTCATGAAGAGCAGCGCGAAGGCCATGTGGTGATTCTTTCGGTGGGCACTCAGCGGATCGGCTTCGTCGTCGATCAACTGGTGGGCCAGGAAGAAGTGGTCATCAAGCCATTGGGCAAAATGCTCCAGGGAACCCCGGGCATGTCCGGCGCCACCATCACCGGTGACGGCCGCATTGCGCTGATTCTCGATGTTCCGAGCATGCTCAAGCGTTACGCCGCACGGCGTATTTGATTCTGGGGGAGCGGGGCGACTGAGCCTCGCCCCGTCTAACGGAGTGTTTATGGCAGTCAAAGTCCTGGTGGTGGACGATTCGGGGTTTTTCCGCCGCCGCGTCTCGGAAATTCTTTCAGCGGATTCGAATATCCAGGTCGTCGGTACGGCGACCAACGGCAAAGAGGCGATCGATCAGGCACTGGCTCTCAAGCCAGACGTGATCACCATGGACTACGAGATGCCGATGATGGATGGCATCACCGCAGTGCGGCACATCATGCAGCGCTGCCCGACCCCGGTGTTGATGTTCTCCTCGCTGACTCACGAAGGCGCGCGGGTCACCCTTGATGCGCTGGACGCCGGCGCGGTGGACTTCCTGCCGAAGAATTTCGAAGACATCTCCCGTAACCCGGAGAAGGTCAAGCAACTGTTGTGCGAGAAGATTCTCAGCATCTCGCGCAGTAACCGTCGCGTCAGCACTTACAGCGCCCCGGCCCCAGTCGCTGCGCCAGCCCCGACGCCTGCGCCTTCGAGCGTCAGCAACTACGGCAGCAGCGCGCCTGCGCGTCCGGCACCTGCACCGATTCCGGTTCGCACCCATGCAGCGACTCCATCGTCCCCTGCACCAAAACGCAAAGCCTACAAACTGGTCGCCATCGGCACCTCCACCGGTGGCCCGGTTGCCCTGCAACGGGTGCTGACGCAGTTGCCGGCCAGCTTCCCGGCACCGATCGTGTTGATCCAGCACATGCCAGCAGCCTTCACCAAGGCTTTCGCCGAGCGTCTGGACAAGCTGTGCCGTATCAGCGTCAAGGAAGCCGAGGATGGCGACATCCTGCGTCCGGGCCTGGCGCTGCTGGCTCCGGGTGGCAAGCAAATGATGATCGACGGCCGTGGCGCGGTGAAAATCCTGCCGGGCGACGAGCGTCTGAACTACAAACCGTGCGTGGACATCACCTTCGGCTCCGCGGCCAAATCCTACGGCGACAAAGTTCTGGCGGTGGTATTGACCGGCATGGGTGCCGACGGTCGCGAAGGCGCGCGTCTGCTCAAGCAGGGCGGCAGTGCGATCTGGGCCCAGGATGAAGCCAGTTGCGTGATCTACGGCATGCCGATGGCCATCGTCAAAGCCGACCTGGCAGATGCGATCTACGGTCTGGAAGATATTGGCAAACACCTGGTCGAGGCGTGTATCTGATGGATGTTTTAAGCCTGATCGGGATCATCATGGCGTTCGTCGCCATTATTGGCGGTAACTACCTTGAGGGCGGTCACCTCGGCGCGCTGGCCAACGGCCCGGCGGCGTTGATCGTACTCGGTGGGACCATCGGTGCTTCGCTGCTGCAATCGCCGATAAGCGCCTTCAAGCGCGCCATGCAGATTCTCACCTGGATCCTGTTTCCTCCCAGGGTGGACCTGGCCGGCGGCATCGATCGCGTAGTGAATTGGAGCCTGACCGCCCGCAAGGAAGGTTTGCTCGGTCTGGAAGGAGTGGCCGACGCCGAACCCGACAGCTACTCACGCAAAGGTCTGCAACTGCTGGTGGACGGCGCCGAACCGGAAGCGATTCGCAGCATTCTGGAAGTGGATTTCTACACCCAGGAAAGCCGCGACATCGAAGCCGCCAAAGTCTTTGAAAGCATGGGTGGCTACGCGCCGACCATCGGCATCATCGGTGCGGTAATGGGCCTGATCCATGTCATGGGCAACCTGGCCGATCCGTCGCAACTGGGCAGCGGCATTGCCGTCGCCTTTGTCGCCACCATCTATGGCGTAGCCAGTGCCAACCTGATCTTGCTGCCGATTGCCGCCAAGCTCAAATCCATCGCGTTGCGACAGTCGCGTTATCGCGAGATGTTGCTGGAAGGGATCCTGTCGATCGCCGAAGGTGAAAACCCTCGCTCCATTGAGTTGAAGCTTCAGGGCTTCATGGATTAAGGGAAGAACCTCATGGCTCGTCGTCGGCAACCTGAAGAACACGTAAACCATGAACGCTGGCTCGTTTCCTATGCCGACTTCATTACCTTGCTGTTCGCTTTCTTCGTGGTGATGTACTCGATCTCTTCGATCAACGAAGGCAAGTACAAGATCATTTCCGAGGCGTTGATCGGGGTGTTTACCGACACCGATCGCGCCCTCAAGCCGATTCCTATTGGCGAAGAGCGACCGAAGACCGTGACCCCGGCCAAGCCGCTGGTCAAGGACAGCGAACAGATCGACGCCGGCATCGCCCAGGCTGCCAACGATCCGCTCAAAAGCATTGCCGATGACATCAGCGCGGCGTTCGGCGACTTGATCAGCTCCAACCAGATGACCGTGCGCGGCAATGAGTTATGGGTTGAGATCGAACTCAATTCCAGCCTGTTGTTCGGCAGTGGCGACGCCATGCCCAGCGACATCGCCTTCAACATCATCGACAAGGTCGCCGCGATCCTCAGGCCGTTCGACAACCCGATCCACGTCGAAGGCTTTACCGACGATCAACCGATTCGCACCGCGCAATACCCGACCAACTGGGAGCTGTCCTCGGCCCGTTCGGCGAGCATCGTGCGCATGTTGGCGATGCAGGGCGTGAACCCGGGGCGCCTGGCGTCGGTGGGTTACGGTGAGTTCCAGCCGGTGGCCAACAACGCCACCGCCGAAGGCCGGGCGCGTAACCGTCGGGTGGTGCTGGTGGTGTCACGAAATCTCGATGTACGGCGCAGCCTCACCGGCACCGGAACGGCTCATGCACAACCGGATGCCGCGTTGAAGCGGGCTGGCACACAAACTGCACCTACCCCGGTCAAGTCGCCGGGACGAGAGAGTGCCGTCAATTCTCCGTCACCCGCATTAACACGTTGAGCTAATTCTCGGTCGACCTTTTCGACCGGGAGGAACAATCCGAATGAGAGTCTGGGCAGTCGCCAATCAAAAGGGTGGTGTCGGTAAAACCACTTCCTCCATCGCTTTAGCCGGTTTGCTGGCTGAGGCGGGCAAGCGCGTGGTTGTGGTCGATCTCGACCCACATGGCTCCATGACCAGCTACTTCGGTTACGACCCCGACAGCCTGGAACACAGCAGCTACGACCTGTTTCTGCACAAGGGCAGCGTGCCGCAAGGCTTGCCCGGTCAGTTGCTGATGCCCACCAGTGACGAACGCATTTCCCTGTTGCCATCGAGTACCGCGCTGGCAACCCTTGAGCGCCAGTCGCCGGGCCAGAGTGGTTTGGGCCTGGTGATCGCCAAGAGCCTGGCGCAGTTGTGGCAGGACTTCGATTACGCGGTGATCGACAGCCCGCCGTTGCTCGGCGTGCTGATGGTCAATGCCTTGGCGGCCAGCCAGCAGTTGGTGATCCCGGTGCAGACCGAACACTTGGCGGTCAAAGGCCTGGAACGCATGGTCAACACCCTGGCGATGATCAACCGTTCGCGCAAACAGGCGCTGCCGTTCAGCATCGTGCCGACCTTGTTCGACCGCCGCACCCAGGCGTCCCTCGGCACCCTTCGCGTGCTGCGCGACAAGTACCCGGAAGAAATCTGGCAAGGCTACATCCCGATCGATACTCGCTTGCGTGACGCGAGCCGGGCAGGGTTGACGCCTTCGCAATTCGACGGCAAGAGCCGTGGCGTTCTCGCTTATCGCGCACTGCTCAAGCATCTGCTGGCGGCGCAACGTGTTCCGCAGGTGGCATGAGATGAACTCAATCCCTGTAGGAGCGAGGCTTGCCCGCGAAGCAGACGCCGCAGTGTTCACCGTTAAATCGCGTCATCGTTCTTCGCGGGCAAGCCTCGCTCCTACAGGGGGGGGCTTTTCATGAATCGGCCGGTGAAGATCACCTCGCGTCCGCAACTGGCCCTCCAGTCTTATCTGGACGCCTTGCTTCAGGACGCGACCGAAGAGTTGTTGCCAGAAGTCGAGGTGCTGCCCGAGGTTGTCGAGGTTGAAGCTGCGCTGGATGAGTTCCAGGCTGCCGTGCTTGAAGAGCAGGCCCGTGATGCGCAGAAACCGGCAGTGGCCGCTGCACCGATCGTTGCGCCAGTGGTGAAAGCACCGGTGGCCGTGATCGACGCACCGGCACCGATTCTGGCGCCCGTATCGACGATTGCCCCGTTGCTGCAAGCGTTGGTGCCACCGGTAGTTGAAGTTCATCTGCCGCCAAGCAACACGCCGCCACCGGTGGAAACCGATGGTCGCCCGTCCTGGGCTGCCGAGCCGTTCGAATGCCTGTTGTTCGACGTCGCCGGGTTGACCCTGGCGGTACCGCTGGTGTGCCTGGGCTCGATTTATTCCCTGGCCGGCCACGAGCTGACACCGTTGTTCGGCCAGCCGGAATGGTTCCTTGGGATCCTGCCGAGCCAGGCCGGCAACCTGAAAGTTTTGGATACTGCGCGCTGGGTCATGCCGGATCGTTATCGCGATGATTTCCGCCAGGGCCTGCAATACGTTATTTCGGTTCAGGGCTACGAGTGGGGGCTGGCGGTGCATCAGGTCAGCCGCTCGTTGCGCCTGGACCCGAACGAAATCAAATGGAGAAGTCATCGAGGTCAGCGGCCATGGCTGGCGGGCACGGTGATTGAGCACATGTGTGCGCTGCTGGACGTTTCCGCCCTGGCCGAGTTGATCGCCAGCGGTGGGGCAAAGCACATGAGCGGCAGCAAGCCGCTACACAAACCGACATAGCTGCCGACATAACAAGTATGCGACGGCATTGTTGAATGCCGCCAACAGAACACACACCGCCAGAAGCGGTTTTTCGAGGGGTCAGGGTATGAGTAATCAAGCGACGAATGCAAAAGGTTCTGAAGATCCGATCCTGCAATGGGTAACCTTCAAACTGGACAATGAAACCTACGGCATCAACGTGATGCGCGTTCAGGAAGTCCTGCGTTATACCGAGATCGCCCCGGTCCCGGGTGCCCCGAGCTACGTGCTGGGCATCATCAACCTGCGCGGTAATGTGGTCACCGTGATCGACACCCGTCAGCGCTTCGGCCTGATGAATGCCGAGATCAGCGACAACACCCGCATCGTCATCATCGAAGCCGATAAGCAAGTGGTCGGCATCATGGTCGACAGCGTGGCTGAAGTGGTTTACCTGCGTCAGTCGGAAATCGAGACCGCGCCAAACGTCGGTAACGAAGAGTCCGCCAAGTTCATTCAAGGCGTGTGCAACAAGAACAACGAACTGCTGATCCTGGTCGAACTGGACAAGATGATGAGCGAAGAAGAATGGTCGGAACTGGAGAGTATCTGATTGATTCTTGAGGTAGCTGTCATTGTCCTGTTCCTCTTCTGGGCAGGCACGCTGGCGATGTTCCTGGCGTACATCCGCGCTCAGCGGCAGATCGCCGCGCAACAGGCCGAGGGCGATGCGCTGCGCGATCAGCGCATCAAGGACCTGGCCAAACGCGTCGACGACTACCAGAGCGGCAACGTGCGCATGGGTGAAGACCTGCACGAACTGCGCGCTGTCGTCGGGCCGTTGCCGGACAAACTGGCTCAGCTGGAGCAGCGTGATCCGTCGAGTCTTTCATTCGCCCAGGCGGCACGCCTGGTGGGGATGGGGGCCAGCGTCGATGAACTGACTCAGTCTTGCGGCTTGACCCAGGCTGAGGCGGAGTTGATGAGCAAGTTGCATAGAAACTGAGAAGATCAAGAGATCGCAGCCTCGTTGCACTCGACAGCTCCTACAGGGTGTACACAATGGAGATCGTTCCCACGCTCTGCGTGGGAATGCCTCTTGGGACGCTCTGCGTTCCGCTGTTGTGTGACGCAGAGCGTCACGGGCTGCATTCCCACGCAGAGCATGGGAACGATCAGTAATCATCCCCGCGATCAGTCACATCCTTCTCTACCATCACCGCATGCGGATCATGCCCTGCCGGAAACTTGCCCTTCAAATTCCACGCAAACGCAATGATCTCGGCAATCGTGCGATACAACTCCTCGGGAATACTCTCCCCCAATTCCATCCGCGCCAGCAGTTTCACCAGTTCGGCGTTTTCGTAGATCGGCACTTCGTAATCGCGGGCAATCTGCAGAATGGCTTCGGCCAGTTCTTCGTCACCTTTGGCCGTGAGGGTAGGGGCGTGGCTGCCGTCGTATTTGAGGGCGATGGCCTGGCGCGGTGCGGTGGACTTGTTCATGCGGTTTCGTCGACCCAGCGTTGTTCGAGGCGGGTTTGGGGGCCCTGTGGCGGTGTGCCGAGGTGGCAATCCAGATCGCCGACGTTCAGGCCTGACGCCAGTAGGCGTTCGCGCAGCCCGGCCAGATTACTTTCGATCAGGCTGGCGGTGTACGGCCGTTCGGCCCATAGCTGACTGGAGAGGCTGCCTTTGATCAGCTGGGCCTGAATCTGCAATGGCCCTAACGGCTCCATGTCGAACGCCAGATCGACTCGCCACAATTGTTGCTTGGGTTCGCGTTCGTCACGGCGTTCGTGCGGTTGTTCTTTCTCGGGTGCTTCTTCGCGCTGGAATTTGACCTGCAACGGCACGATGTCCTGCAGGTTGCGCATGGGGATTTCCAGTTGCCAGGTGTTGAGCAGGCGCCCATCGTCAGTGAGGCCGGTCTGTTCCAGGCTCGACAGTTGATGGCTTTGCAGGCGTGAAACGGCCGCCGCAGCCAAACGCAGCAAGTGCTCCAGATCGTTTTCACCGTCCTGACTTTGCAGCAGACGCTCCGGTAGCGGGAAACTGGTCGGCAACGGTTTGGCGCTGACTTGCCCAAGCATTCCCAGGGCGCTGCGCACGAAACTCGGCAGCGCTTGCGCCAGTGTATTGGCGGCGATGATCGCGTTGAGATTGGTGTTGGCCGGCAGGCTCGGCGTCAGTTGTGCGATCAACTTGAGCAGGTCGCCTTTCATGTCTGGCGTCAGCGTCGGGTTTTGACCGACGAGGAGTTTCGCTTCGAGGAACAGGCCGCTGTTGGCCAGCGCCTGGGCCAGGCCTTTGGGCGTACTCAGTTGCTGAATGTCTGGCAGGCCGGCGAGCAGTTTGTCCACGGCGACGCGCAGGCCGCTGGAGGTCTGATCCGACGGCGGCAGGTTTTGCAGGACTTTGATCAAGCCATCCAGAGAACCTTGGCGACTTTGCTGGCTGACCAGTTGCTGTGTCACCGCCAACTGTTCCTGGCGGCTGCTCAACGGGACGAATTTCAGGGTCTGGGTGTCCTGGACCAAGGCGCTGAGCAATGTACCGATGCGCAGTGGCGTCGGGCTGTCGATGCTCAGCGTGCTGCCACTCAGCGCAGTGTTGAGCAGGCTCACCATCGAGCGAAACACCGTCGGCTGGCCCGGTACCTGCGGCATTACCTGAGCGGTCAGTACTTTGCCTTGCAGCAACGTCCCGACCGGCAGTTGCGCCGTGTCGATGCGGGTGAGGGTAGCGACGCTGGAGGCGATGGCCTGTTGCACCGTGATGGCCAGGTTGCTCGCTGACGGTTGGGTGATCGCCAGGCTGGTGCCTTGGGGCAACGGCTGAGCGCTAGTGGCCTGAACGGTGGTCTGGTGACCGCTGTCGAGGGTGACCTTGAGCAACAGTTGAAAGGTCTGATCCGTCTGCTTGAGCGACAGCACTTCAGCCTTGGCGGTTTGCCCAACGGAGATCAGGCCCTCCATCGGCGTCAGCAGCTTGAGTAGATCACCACTCACCACCAGCGGCCGCGAAGTCGCGGGCGTGGTCGGCGGCAGCGGGAGGATGTTCATTTCGCCTGTCATACGCGGTCACAACCTGAGGAAAATGCACTCTTTAGAGTAGGGCATGGCATGTATAATGCCGCCCGTCTTTCGGGGAGTGGCGAAAACATTGCATTTGTTTGACGCAGCTCTCTAGAACAAGCCGCCAATGCATCTATGCTGCATCTCTTTAGCGGCCGCTCCGCCGCCGACTTGAACCGCAAAAGGCCCGTGATCTCTTGACCAGTCCTGTCCTGCAAACCGTTGCCCTTGCCTGTGAGCGAGACCTTCGGCTGCTCTTCGAAAATCTCGAATTGAGACTGGCCAGTGGTGAAATGTTGCAAATCAGTGGCCCCAACGGGAGTGGCAAGACCAGTCTTTTACGTCTGCTTTGCGGTCTCATGCAGCCCACTGCCGGTCAGGTGTTACTCAATGGCCAGCCATTGAACGAGCAACGCTTTGAGCTGGCGCGTAACCTGCTGTGGATCGGCCATGCCGCCGGGATCAAGGATTTGCTGACGCCGGAAGAGAATCTGAGCTGGCTTTGCGCCTTGCATCAACCGGCCTCCCATGAGGCGATCTGGCAGGCGCTGACGGCAGTCGGACTGCGCGGTTTCGAGGATGTTCCTTGCCACACACTGTCTGCCGGGCAGCAACGCCGGGTCGCGTTGGCGCGGTTGTACCTGGAAAGCCCGCCGCTATGGATCCTCGATGAGCCGTTCACCGCGCTCGACAAACAAGGCGTGGCGCAACTCGAAGAACACCTGGCTGCGCACTGCGAACGGGGGGGGATGGTGGTTCTCACCACTCACCACACGTTGACCCGGATGCCGGCCGGCTATCGCGATATTGATTTGGGGAACTGGGCCGTATGAGTGTTTTCGGCCTGTTGGTCGCCCGCGAGGCACGTTTGCTGTTCCGCCGTCCTGCCGAATTGGCGAATCCGCTGGTGTTCTTCGCCATCGTCGTCTCTTTGTTCCCGTTGGCGGTCGGCGCCGGGCCTCAATTGTTGCAAACCTTGTCCCCGGGGTTGGTCTGGGTGGCAGCGCTTTTATCAGTCTTGCTCTCGCTGGACGGGCTCTTTCGCAGTGATTTCGAAGACGGATCGCTTGAGCAGTGGGTCCTTTCGTCGCACCCCCTGCCTCTTCTGGTTTTGGCCAAGGTACTGGCACACTGGGCCTTTTCCGGCCTGGCACTGGTTTTGCTCGCACCCCTGCTGGCGTTGATGCTCGGTTTGCCAACCGCCTGTCTGCCGGTGTTGCTGCTTTCTTTATTGCTCGGTACACCGGTGCTGAGCCTGCTCGGTGCGGTGGGCGCAGCGCTGACGGTAGGATTGAAGCGCGGCGGCCTGTTGCTGGCGCTGCTGATTCTTCCGCTGTACATCCCGGTGTTGATTCTCGGCAGTGGCGCCTTACAGGCGGCATTGCAGGGCATGCCGGCGACCGGTTATCTCTTGTGGCTTGGTAGCCTGACCGCCCTGGCGATAACCCTGACACCTTTTGCAATAGCTGCTGGCCTGAAGATCAGCGTCGGCGAATAATGAGGTCTGGTCATTTTTTGATCAGTAAAGACCCTTTGGCTGCTTCGTGATGACGAGCAGCACCCGTGATGGAAACAGCAATGAACTGGACCTGGTTTCATAAGCTCGGCTCACCCAAATGGTTTTACGGCATCAGTGGCAAACTGCTGCCGTGGCTGAGCGTCGCGGCGTTGCTGCTGATTAGCGTCGGCGTGGTCTGGGGCCTGGCCTTCGCGCCGCCGGACTACCAGCAAGGCAACAGCTTTCGCATCATTTACATCCACGTTCCCGCCGCCATGCTGGCGCAGTCCATCTACGTGATGCTGGCCGTGTGCGGCATCGTCGGGCTGGTCTGGAAGATGAAGCTGGCCGACGTCGCCCTGCAATGTGCCGCGCCGATCGGTGCCTGGATGACCGCCGTGGCGCTGGTCACCGGCGCGATCTGGGGCAAACCGACCTGGGGGTCGTGGTGGGTCTGGGATGCACGACTAACGTCCATGCTGATTCTGCTGTTTCTGTACTTCGGTCTTATTGCGCTGGGCAACGCCATCAGCAATCGTGACAGCGCCGCCAAGGCCTGCGGGGTATTGGCGATCGTCGGCGTGATTAACATTCCGATCATCAAGTACTCGGTGGAGTGGTGGAACACCCTGCACCAGGGCGCGACCTTCACCCTCACCGAAAAACCGGCGATGCCCGTAGAGATGTGGCTGCCGCTGCTGCTGACGGCGCTGGGTTTCTACTGTTTCTTCGGCGCGGTGCTGTTGCTGCGCATGCGCCTTGAAGTGCTCAAGCGCGAAGCCCGGGCGAGTTGGGTGAAAGCCGAAGTGCAGAACAGCCTGGAGGTCGTTCGATGAGTTTCGCTTCATTCGGCGACTTTCTCGCCATGGGCCATCACGGCCTGTATGTCTGGTCCGCCTATGGCATTAGCCTGGCGGTGCTGGCCCTCAACGTGGCGGCGCCGATCCTGGCCCGCAAGCGGTATCTGCAACAAGAGGCGCGTCGTCTGCGCCGGGAGAACGGCAAGTGAATCCCCTGCGTAAAAAGCGTCTTATCATCATTTTCGCGATCCTGGTCGGCGTCGGTGCTGCCGTTGGCCTGGCCTTGAGCGCCCTGAAGCAGAACATCAATCTGTTTTATACCCCGACCCAGATCGCCAACGGCGAAGCGCCGCAAGACACACGCATCCGCGCGGGCGGCATGGTCGAGAAAGGTTCGCTGCAACGTTCCGGGGATTCCCTGGACGTGAAATTCATCGTCACCGACTTCAACAAATCCGTGACCATCAGCTATCGCGGCATCCTGCCGGATCTGTTCCGCGAAGGGCAGGGCATCGTCGCCCTGGGCAAGCTCAACGCTGATGGCGTGGTGGTGGCCGACGAAGTACTGGCCAAGCACGACGAGAAGTACATGCCGCCGGAAGTGACCAAGGCGCTGAAAGACAGTGGTCAATCCGCCCCCACATCCGCGAAGGAGGGTTGATCCATGACTTCCGGCATCTTTATCCCCGAACTCGGCCACCTGGCCATGATCCTGGCGCTGTGTTTCGCGTTGGTTCAAGCCGTTGTGCCGTTGCTCGGTGCCTGGCGTGGCGATCGCTTGTGGATGAGCCTGGCCCAGCCGGCCGCGTGGGGTCAGTTCGCTTTTCTGTTGTTCGCGTTCGGTTGCCTGACGTACGCCTTCATGGCCGACGACTTCTCCGTCGCTTATGTGGCCAGCAACTCCAACAGCGCCTTGCCTTGGTACTACAAGTTCAGCGCGGTGTGGGGCGCTCACGAAGGTTCGTTGCTGCTGTGGGCATTGATTCTCGGCGGCTGGACCTTCGCGGTGTCGGTGTTCTCCCGCCAGTTGCCGCAAGTGATGCTGGCTCGCGTATTGGCAGTGATGGGCATGATCAGCACCGGTTTCCTGCTGTTCCTGATCCTGACGTCCAACCCTTTCGCCCGAATCCTGCCGCAGATGCCGACGGATGGTCGCGACCTCAATCCACTGCTGCAAGACATCGGCCTGATCGTTCATCCGCCGATGCTGTACATGGGCTATGTCGGTTTCTCCGTGGCGTTTGCCTTCGCCATCGCCGCACTGCTGGGCGGTCGCCTCGATGCGGCGTGGGCGCGCTGGTCCCGTCCGTGGACCATCGTCGCCTGGGCCTTCCTCGGTATCGGCATTACGCTAGGCTCCTGGTGGGCCTATTACGAACTTGGCTGGGGCGGCTGGTGGTTCTGGGACCCGGTGGAAAACGCATCCTTCATGCCTTGGCTGGTGGGCACGGCGCTGATTCACTCGTTGGCGGTCACGGAAAAACGTGGCGTGTTCAAGAGCTGGACGGTGTTGCTGGCGATCGCTGCGTTCTCGTTGAGTTTGCTCGGGACCTTCCTCGTACGCTCCGGCGTGCTGACCTCGGTTCACGCCTTTGCGTCCGACCCTGAACGCGGTGTGTTCATCCTGATCTTCCTGCTGTTTGTGGTAGGTGGTTCGCTGACGCTGTTCGCTCTGCGCGCGCCGGTGGTCAAGAGCCACGTAGGCTTCAACCTCTGGTCTCGGGAAACCCTGCTGCTGGGCAATAACCTGGTGCTGGTGGTGGCAGCGTCGATGATCCTGCTCGGCACCTTGTATCCATTGATCCTCGACGCGATGACCGGCGCCAAACTGTCGGTCGGCCCGCCGTACTTCAACGCGCTGTTCATTCCATTGATGGCGATACTGATGGTGGTGATGGCGGTCGGCATGCTAGTGCGCTGGAAAGACACGCCGGTCAAATGGCTGATGAGCATGTTGACCCCGGTGTTGCTCGGTAGCGCTGCGCTGGCCGTCGTGGCGGGCGTCGCTTACGGCGATTTCAACTGGGCGGTGCTGGCGACGTTCATGCTGGCTGCCTGGGTGTTGCTGGCCGGTTTGCGGGATATCTTCGACAAGACTCGCCATAAGGGTTTGATCAAAGGTCTGCCAACCCTGACCCGCAGCTATTGGGGTATGCAGATCGCGCATTTGGGCATTGCCGTGTGCGCGCTGGGTGTCGTGTTGTCGAGCCAGAACAGTGCCGAGCGTGATCTGCGCCTGGCGCCGGGTGAATCCATGAGCCTGGCCGGTTATCAGTTTGTGTTCGAAGGCGCCAAGCACTTCGAAGGGCCGAACTTCACGTCCGACAAGGGCACCGTACGGGTGATCCGCGACGGCAAGGAAGTCAGCGTGCTGCACCCGGAAAAACGCCTGTACACCGTGCAGAATTCGGTGATGACCGAAGCCGGGATCGACGCCGGTTTCACCCGTGACCTTTACGTCGCATTAGGCGAGCCGCTGGGCGAGGGCGCCTGGGCGGTCCGCGTGCACGTCAAACCGTTCGTGCGCTGGATCTGGTTCGGCGGTCTGCTCACAGGTTTCGGCGGTTTGCTGGCGGCGCTGGATCGTCGTTATCGGGTCAAGGTGAAAAGCCGCGTGCGTGAAGCGCTCGGCATGACGGGAGCCACCGCATGAGACGTTGGTTGATGCTGTTGCCACTGGCGATTTTTCTGGTGGTTGCTGTTTTTCTGTATCGGGGTCTGTACCTGAACCCGGCCGAGCTGCCTTCGGCGATGATCAACAAACCGTTCCCTGAGTTTTCGCTGCCCTCGGTGCAGGGTGACAAAACCCTGACCAAAGCGGACATTCTGGGTAAACCGGCACTGGTCAACGTCTGGGGCACCTGGTGCATTTCCTGCCGGGTCGAGCACCCGGTGCTGAATAAATTGGCGCAGCAAGGCGTGGTGATCTACGGCGTCAACTACAAGGACGTCAACGCCGATGCCTTGAAGTGGCTGGCCGAGTTCCATAACCCGTATCAACTGGACATCCGTGACGATGCCGGCACCCTGGGCCTGAACCTCGGCGTATACGGCGCACCGGAAACTTTCTTCATCGACGCCAAGGGCATCATCCGCGACAAATTCGTCGGCGTGATCGACGAGCAAGTCTGGCGCGAAAAACTGGCGGCCAAGTATCAGGCGCTGGTCGACGAGGCCAAGCCATGAAGCGCTGGATTGCCGCCGCCGTGCTGGGTTTGAGCATGGCCGGTGTGGCCCACGCGGCCATCGACACCTACGAGTTCGCCAAAGAAGGCGACCGTGAGCGTTTTCGCGAGCTGACCAAAGAGCTGCGTTGCCCCAAGTGCCAGAATCAGGACATCGCCGATTCCAATGCCCCGATCGCTGCCGACCTGCGTAAAGAGATTTTTCGCATGCTCGGCGAGGGCAAGGACAACCAGCAAATCATCGATTTCATGGTCGACCGTTACGGTGATTTTGTCCGCTACAAACCTGCCCTCAACGCCAAAACCGCACTGCTCTGGTTCGGCCCCGCCGGTCTGTTGCTGGGCGGTTTTGTGATCATCGCCGTGATCGTCCGCCGTCGTCGCGTGCAACGCACTGACAGCCCGGACACGCTTTCTGCCGAGGAGCGCGAGCGCCTCGACCACCTGTTGGATAAAACCAAGAATGATTGATTTCTGGCTCGCTGCAGGCCTGCTGCTCCTGGTTGCCCTGAGTTTTTTGCTGATCCCCGTTCTGCGTGGTCGTCGCGCCCAGCTTGAAGAGGACCGCACGGCATTGAACGTCGCGCTTTATCAGGAGCGCGTGGCTGAGTTGCAGACTCAGCAGGAGGAGGGCGTACTCAACGCCGAACAAATGGACACCGGCCGCGCCGAAGCTGCCCGTGAACTGCTCGCCGACACCGAAGGCGTCGAAGCGCCGCGCGTGTCGCGTCTGGGCAAGCCGTTGCCATTGCTGGCGGCGATTCTGGTGCCAGTGTTGGGCCTTGGGTTGTACCTGCATTTCGGCGCCAGCGACAAAGTCGAGCTGACCCGCGAATTCGCCCAGGCGCCACAATCGATGGAAGAAATGACCCGTCGCCTGGAGCGTGCGGTTGCCGCCCAACCGGACTCGGCCGAAGGCCTGTACTTCCTCGGCCGCACCTACATGGCTCAGGACCGTCCGGCCGATGCGGCGAAGATCTTCGAGCGCACAGTGACTCTGGCTGGTCGTCAGCCGGAACTGCTCGGGCAGTGGGCCCAGGCCCAATACTTCGCCGACGGCAAGAAGTGGTCGGACAAGGTCCAGGCCCTGACCGACGAAGCGCTGAAAGCTGATCCGAAAGAAGTCACCAGCCTCGGTCTGCTGGGCATCGCGGCCTTTGAAAGTGAGCGTTATCAGGACGCCATCGACTATTGGAATCGCCTGCTGGCGCAACTGCCGCCGGATGATAAATCCCGCGTCGCGCTGCAAGGCGGCATTACTCGGGCCGCCGAGAAGCTTGAAGCCAGCGGTGGCAAGGTTGCCCAAGCGCCTGCAGTTAAAGCTGCTGCACTGCTCAAAGTGCAAGTCGATCTGGCGCCAGAGCTCAAAGCCAATGTCCTGCCGGGTGACAGCGTGTTCATCTTCGCCCGCGCCATTTCCGGCCCACCCGCGCCGCTGGCCGCCAAGCGTCTGACCGTCGCCGACTTGCCGGCAACCGTCGAACTGGGTGATGCCGACGCCATGATGCCGCAGTTGAAACTGTCGAACTTCCCTGAAGTCCAACTGGTTGCGCGCATCTCCCGCGCTGGCCAACCGACTGCCGGCGAATGGATCGGTCGCAGCCAACCCTTGGCCACCAGCACCACCGCGCAACAAAAACTGATCATCGACAGCCCGGATAAATAACAGGAAGCGCCACCATGACCGCCATCGCTCGTATCACTCTCCTCAGTATGGTTTTGGGGTTAAGCGCCTGTGCGGTCCAGCAGCCCGAGCCCACACGACTGCCGCCAATCCAGCCTTCGCAGCCGAGCACCAAACCGGCTCCAACGACACCGAGCAAACCGAGTACCCCGGTCAAACCGTCCAAGCCGATTCCACGCACCTCCGCCAGCTTCGCCCCGCCACCGGGGGGCAATAGTCATTGGGACGCGAAACTCGGCGTTTACGTTCTCGATGATCAAACCAATACCTTCTACCGCCAGCGCACCTACTACCGCTGGAACAACGGCTGGAGTCGCTCGATCAGCCCGAACGGGCCATGGGAGGAGACGGACATCCATGGCGTGCCGGGTGGGTTAGGCAGAAAATTCGGGCAGTGAATGGAAACGGCGATCTGAGGATCGCCGTTTTGCTTTTTGGGGTTTGCGGAAGGCGATTAAAGAATGGCTCGATAGTGGGTCAACGCCTTGCTCGACCGAATCAGGCCTTGGCGTAACAGCAGATCAAGATAGGTGCCGACATCCATTGGCGGCATCTTTAGCTGTTTGCGTTGCCGTTGTGCTGCAGCGACAACCGCTGCCGGGTCCAGGTCAAAGAGGTTATCGACGAATTCGTCAGGATGCTGCGCCTCGATACCAAAGGGTCCGAGTGTTTCATCGGGAAAGTCTTTCTGATTAAAGGTCACGATGACACTGGCGTTGCAGCGTATGGCGGCAGCCAGAACATGGCGGTCATCGATGTCGGGCAGCGTGAGCCCTTCGATCAGTGTTTCGTAACCGGATACGCAAGCATCGGGTATGGCCTGATCCATCAAGTCGGACGTGCGATCCAATTGCTCTGTTGTCAGGTCCGGGCGGTTTTTCAGCAGATTGCGCTTCCATTCGTTGTGTATCTCCAGTGACCATCGTGCCCTGAAACGTCCCGAGAGCGCGAGCCACATCAGAAAATCTCTCAAGGGTGCGGGGTACAAAACACATGCGTCATATACAGCGGTAAAAGGGGAATGCCTCACTCGTATCCTGTCCTTAACGCTTGTGCTTGCTCGGCGAGAAGCATCATTGCTTGCTCGCTGGCGGTGTCGCGCCGGTTTTTATAGTCCATCAAATCGGCAAAGCGCACACGTCGGTGCTTGCCGGTTTTGTGGTAGGACAACTCGCCGGACTCCAGCAGTTTGATCAGGTGCGGGCGTGAGACATTGAGTAAGTCCGCCGCTTCCTGGGTGGTCAGTTCCGCGTGAACCGGGACGACCTTTACCGCGTTGCCTTCTGCCAATGCCGCGAGGATGTCGACCAGCAATCGAAGGGCTGAAGTGGGCAGTTCGATGCTGTGAGCTTCATTCTGTTCGTCGAAAATCTGGATGCGTTGTGTTTCGAACTGAGTCGCGAGATAGGCAGCGAGAGCGCGCTGACCTTCGATAGCGGCCTGAACTTCGCGCGCCATGGGCAAGTTGATCGGTGGGTGGAGGACTAAGGACATGATGAAATTCCAACATTCTGAGTAGCGATGCTGGAAGGCTATTCGAATCAAACGAAAATCGCAATAAACGAAACAAGAGCTTGTTTAAGGTTCTTTTGCCAGCAAGGTCTGGACGTAATCGACAAACGCCCGAGCCTTAACACTGGCCAGCTCCGGTCCGATCAAATCAACACCCTGTAAAACAACCGAGCGTCGTGATCAGGATTTTTGTGCTTGAGTAAAAATAACCCTAGGGTTATTTTTGTTGGGCCGGAGCAAGGAGGCTGGTGGTGCAGAGCAGGTTATTGATCAAGGAACTGATAGAGGCGGGCTGGACACTGGACCGGGTCTCCGGCAGTCATCACATCTTCACTCACCGTTACAACCCTTACACGATACCCGTCCCTCATCCGAAGAAGGATTTGCCGATCGGGACGGTCAAAAGCATCAGGAGGCGAGCCGGGCTTTATTGCCCGGGAGCCAGTTTGGCAGGAGATCCATAATGCAATACCCAATCTGTATCGAGTGGGGCGACGAGAACACCGCCATCGGTATTCAGATCCCCGATATTCCTGGTGCCGTTACGGCCGGGGATACGTTTGAAGATGCTTACAACGCGGCGGTCGAAATTGCCCACATCATGCTGCAGGAGATCATGGCAGACGGGGAGTCGATTCCGATGCCGACCTCCGCGGCTGCGCACCGCGAGAATCCGGAATTTGCCGACATGGGTTGGGGAATGCTGGAACTCGACATCTCGCAATATCTGGGCAAGACCGAGAAGGTCAACGTGACACTGCCTGGCTACGTGATCCAGCGCATTGACCGCTATGTGCGAGAGCACAATGTCAAAAGCCGCTCCTCCTTTCTCGCGGATGCGGCGATGGAGAAGCTGGTTCGGCATTGAGTGGTATCAACCAAATCGCCTTCGCGGGCAAGCCTCGCTCCTACAGGGTTAGCGTAAGACCTGTAGGAGCGAGGCTCGCCCGCGAAGCTTTTAGCATCCTAAGCCGTTGCCAACGAACGCCTTTGCGAAACACTCAAAAACCGCAACAACGCCAACAGCGGAAACGCACTACCCACAATCACGATCCACAACCAGCCGCCATGCTCATACACCGCGCTGGCCACCGAAGAACCAAACGCGCCGCCGATGAAGATGCTGGTCATGTACAGCGCATTCAGACGGCCCCGGCTTTTAGCGTCGAGGGTGTAGACCGCGCGCTGTCCGAGAACCATGTTCATTTGCACGCAGAAATCCAGCACCACCCCCGTCACGGCCAGGCCGATAACGCTGTAGACCGGGTGGATGAAGGCGGGCAGGAAGCTCAGACTGGCGAATAGCAGGGCCAGCAGCGAAGCGATGCGGGTATGGCCAGCATCGGCCAGTCGACCGGCGATGGGTGCAGCAATCGCGCCTATGGCGCCGACCAGGGCGAAGATCGCGATCTGGGTTTGCGACAAGCCATGATTGCGCGACAGTTCCAGCGGTACTGCAGTCCAGAACAGACTGAATGTGGCGAACATGCAGGCTTGGTAAAACGCCCGCTGACGCAATACCGGCTGCCGACGTAACAGCGTCCAGAGCGAACCCAACAACTGGCCATAAGAAGCGCTGTGATCAGGCTGGCGCTTGGGAATGGTCAGGGTCAGCACAATGCTGATGGCCGCCATCAACACCGCTGCGATGACGAACATCGCCCGCCAGCCGAAGTGGTCGGCTACTACGCTGGACACTGGTCGAGCCAGCAGAATCCCCAGCAGCAACCCCCCCATGATGCCGCCGACCACGCGGCCACGCGATTCTTCCGGCGCCAGGTGGGCGGCCAGAGGAATCAGGATTTGCACCGACACCGAGCTGAACCCCACCAGCAACGAGATCAGCAGAAACACGTTCGGCTGATCGGTGAACGCCGCGCCCAGCAGACTGGCAATCGCCACCACGGTGGTGATGATCATCAAGCGGCGGTTTTCCAGTAGATCTCCCAGCGGCACCAGGAAGAACAGACCCAGCGCATAACCAATCTGCGTCAGCGAAACGATCAGGCTGGCCATGGTGTCGGTCAGGCCGATGTCCGGCGCGATCAGGCCGATGATCGGCTGGGCGTAGTAGATGTTGGCTACGATGGCGCCGCAGCAGAAGGCGAAGAGCAGCACCATGCCTCGGGTCATTGTGGCGGCACCGTGGGGTACCTGAGTCGCTGGGTTCATAACGTGGCTCGTTGAACAAGAAGGAATGCGGGGAGGCTAATTGGCTGACTAGAGCGGCGGAAGAGGGAATAGCGTGATAGTAATCATGCCTCTGAAGAATGATTGAGAGAGGCCGTTCATTGGGCCTTCAAGCTCCCACAAAAAAAGGCGACCTTTCATAGGTCGCCTTTTCATTGGCCTCAGGAATTACTGACCGCTGTAAATCTGATCAAAAACCCCACCATCATTGAAGTGGGTCTTCTGCACAGTGCGCCAGTCACCAAAGGTCTTCTCCACCGAAAGGAAATCCACTTTCGGGAAGCGATCGGTGTACTTGGCCAATACCGCGGGATCACGTGGACGCAGGTAGTTTGCCGCAGCAATCTCCTGACCTTCCGGCGACCACAGGTACTTCAAATACTCCTCAGCAGCGGCGCGAGTGCCTTTTTTCTCGACCACTTTGTCGACCACGGACACCGGAGGTTCCGCTTCAGCGGAAACACTTGGGTAAATCACTTCAAACTGATCACGACCAAATTCACGCGCAATCATTTCCGCTTCGTTTTCGAAGGTCACCAGCACGTCGCCGATCTGGTTGGTCATGAAGGTGGTCGTGGCCGCACGGCCGCCGGTATCCAGCACCGGTGCCTGTTTGAACAGCTTGCCAACGAAGTCCTTTGCCTTGCCCTCATCGCCGCCGTTTTTCAGTACATAACCCCAGGCCGAAAGGTAGGTATAGCGGCCGTTGCCCGAGGTTTTCGGGTTGGGGACGATCACTTGCACGCCGTCCTTGAGCAGGTCCGGCCAGTCTTTCAGGGCTTTCGGGTTGCCTTTGCGCACGATAAACACCGTGGCCGACGTGAACGGTGCGCTGTTGTTTGGCAGGCGCGTGACCCAGTTGTCCGGGACCAGTTTGCCGTTGTCCGCCAGAGCGTTGATGTCGGTGGCCATGTTCATGGTGATGATGTCTGCCGGCAGGCCATCGATCACTGAACGCGCCTGTTTGCTGGAACCGCCGAAGGACATCTGCAGCGTGATGTTTTCGTTGTGCTCGGCTTGCCAGTGTTTCTGGAAGGCAGCGTTGTAGTCCTTGTAGAAATCTCGCATCACGTCGTAGGAAACGTTAAGCAGGGTCGGTGCAGCCTGTGCCACGCTGCCCAAGGCCAGGCCCGCGGCCAGAAGTGAGGCGCCAAAGAGTTTTTTCACTGCGCATTCCTTGTTTTATCAAACATGTTCTATGGAAAGTGTTGGCAATTTGCCGGCGACTATAGCCGGGCTCGCATAGTCCTTTAAAGATTAAAAAGCACTTTGCTTATTCCAGTTTCTTGAACAGTGCATTGCCGCAACGCGAGCAAAATGCTGCGCTGTGTTCATGGCTGTTTTTCTGGCAGGTCGGGCAATCGTGTTGCAGTTGTTCACCGCGCATGGCATTAGCCAGTTCCGCGGTAAAAATCCCCGTCGGTACAGCGATGATCGAGTAACCGGTGATCATCACCAGCGACGAAATCACCTGACCCAACGGCGTTTTTGGCACGATATCGCCAAAGCCCACGGTGGTCAGTGTGACGATGGCCCAATAGATGCCTTTGGGGATGCTGGTGAAGCCGTGTTCCGGGCCTTCGATCACGTACATCAGCGTGCCAAATACCGTCACCAGGGTGCTGACGCTGAGCAGAAACACCACGATCTTCTGTTTGCTGCCGCGCAACGCCGTCATCAAATAGTTGGCTTGCTTCAGGTACGGGCTGAGTTTGAGCACGCGGAAAATCCGCAGCATCCGAATGATCCGGATGATCAGCAGGTACTGCGCATCGCTGTAGTACAGCGCGAGAATGCCGGGCACGATCGCCAGCAAATCCACCAGCCCATAGAAGCTGAACGCGTAGCGCAGCGGCTTGGGCGAGCAGTACAGGCGCAGGCCGTATTCGATGGCGAAAACGATGGTGAAGCCCCATTCGATGTACGCCAGCATGTCGGCGTAGTTCTGATGAACGCTGTCGATACTGTCCAGAATCACGATCACCAGGCTCGCCAGGATGATCAACAACAGAATGCTGTCGAAGCGCCGACCGGCCGGGGTATCGGATTGGAAAATGATGACGTAAAGGTCATCACGCCAGTTTTTATTGCTGTCCATGGAAAACGCCTGAACCGAGAATCAGCGAAGCCTAGGGTGATTCTCCCTGGTAGCGCAAGGCGCGCTTTCCATGGCGGCCTGACGCAACACCCGAATGCCTGCGCGAATCAGCCAGCAGGCGAGGATGAAGGGGGCAGTCAACGTGGCCAGGCCGAGTGCGGCGAACCCCGGTGTGAGCAACACCGCCAGCAGGATTCCCAACAATGGCAGCCAAGGCTGGCGACGATTTTGGCTGAAGGCGAGGGCGGCGAGCACGGCGTTGTAGCCGCTCAAGCCCTGTAAGGCGCTTGAAGTGTCGTGGTGCAGCAAGGCGAAGATGAGACCAGCAGCGGAGCCGAGCAGCGCCCACAGGAAGGCACGACGGTCAGCGATCATCAAACCCGTTGCAATCAGAGCACCGGCCAGCGGATGACCGAGAAACAGCACCTGACCGAGCCCTTTCAATGACGCGGCGAGCAAATTGAGTGTGGTCATTTCGATCAGCGGCGCGGGTTGCTGGGGAGCGGCAAACGACAGTAGCAACCAACTTATCCCGACAAAGGGCGCGGTGTAGGCGGGAAGGCAATGGTGATCGCGCGAACGCTTGAGCCATTGCTGGGTGAGCATCGCGCTCAGGCCGCCAGCGGCAATGATCAGCGGCGGCAGCAGCGCCGACCATGGGAAATAAAGGCTCAGCAGCAGACCGAGCAGAATACCGTTGTAACTGAACAGCCCGGCCTGACGATCAGCCTTGGTGTAACCGCGACGTTGCGCGGTGAGCAACCCGGCGACCCCTCCCAGCAACGCACCGCCGAGCAGGGCCGGGGTGCTGAACAGAATCGCCAACAGACACAGCAGACCGCACAGCGGATGGCGCTGGAGAAAGATCTGGCTGAAGCCATTGAGCAGGGCAGTGGCCCAGTCGGGGCAGTGGGTGTTGAAGTGGTGGGCAGGCATGGGTGGGGTCTAGGGCAGAGAAAATCCAGGGTCTTGCACAAAAACTGTGGCGAGGGAGCTTGCTCCCGCTGGGCTGTGGAGCAGCCCTGAAATCAGCAATGCGGTCTTTCTGTTGAAACCGTCATGCCGAAGCGACGACTGCTTCGCAGACGAGCGGGAGCAAGCTCCCTCGCCACAGGGGTAGTTCTTCCAGGAGTAGTTCTTTAAATCAACGTCTCAATGCGCAATGAGTTGGTCGACCCCGGCTGCCCGAACGGCACCCCCGCAGTAATCAGCAACGTATCGCCGCGTTGAGCCATGCCCTGTGCCTGGGCAATCTCCAACGCCGTCGAGCACACTTCGTCCACCTGGCGCAGCCGATCGTTGACCACCGAATGCACGCCCCACGCCACCGTCAAACGCCGTGCAGTTTGCAAATTCGGCGTCAGGTTGAGGATCGGCACCGTTGGCCGTTCCCGCGCAGCCCGCAGGCTAGAGGTTCCGGACTCGCTGTAATTCACCAGCACCGCCACCGGTAGCACGTTGCTGATGCGGCGGATGGCGCAACTGATCGCGTCCGACACCGTGGCCTCGGCTTTCGGCCGGCTCACGTCCAGTTGGGCCTGATAGTCCGGGCCGTTTTCCACCTGACGGATGATCTTGCTCATCATCTGCACCGCTTCCAGCGGATACTCGCCGGACGCGGTTTCCGCCGACAGCATCACCGCGTCCGCGCCTTCGGCCACCGCGTTGGCGACGTCAGTGACTTCGGCGCGGGTCGGTGCAGGAGAGAAACGCATCGACTCCAGCATCTGCGTTGCTACCACCACCGGTTTACCGAGTTGGCGGCAAGTGCTGATGATGTTTTTCTGAATCTGCGGCACGCTCTCGGCCGGGACTTCCACGCCCAAGTCACCGCGAGCGACCATAATCGCATCGCTCAATTCGGCGATTTCCCGCAGTTGAGTCACGGCCGATGGCTTCTCGATTTTCGCCATCAAAAACGCCTTGTCACCAATCAGTGCGCGGGCTTCGCGGATGTCTTCCGGGCGTTGCACGAATGACAGCGCAACCCAGTCCACCCCCAGCTCCAGACCGAAGCTCAAGTCGCGACGATCCTTGGTGGTCAACGGGCTCAGGTCGAGCACCGCTTGCGGCACGTTGACGCCTTTGCGGTCCGACAGCTCGCCGCCATTGAGCACCGTGGTGTCAATGGCATCGGCGTACTTGGTCACCACCCGCAGGCGTAGCTTGCCGTCGTCCAGCAGCAGGTCCATGCCGGGCGTAAGCGCGGCGATGATTTCCGGGTGAGGCAAGTTGACCCGGCGTTCATCACCCGGCGTCGGGTCCAGGTCCAGACGCAAGGCCTGACCGCGATGAAGCTGCACTTTGCCTTGGGCGAATTTGCCGACCCGCAATTTCGGGCCTTGCAGGTCCATCAGTATCCCCAACGGGTAATTCAGTTGGCGCTCGACTTCACGAATCCACTGATAGCGCTGGGCGTGGTCGGCGTGATCGCCGTGGCTGAAGTTCAGACGAAAAATATTGACCCCGGCCTGCACCAGCTCACGGATGTCGTCGATTCCGTTGGTGGCCGGGCCAAGGGTGGCGAGAATTTTGACCTTCTTATCAGGCGTCATGTTTAGTGCTCTCGAGAATCAGGATGGCGCGGAAGTCGTTCACGTTGGTGCGGGTCGGTTCGGTGACGATCAGCGCATCCAGCGCGGCGAAATAGCCGTAGCCATTGTTGTTGTCCAGTTCATCGCAGGCAGCGAGGCCGAGGGCGGCAGCGCGGGTGTAACTGTCTGGGGTCATGATGGCGCCGGCGTTGTCTTCGGAACCGTCGATGCCGTCGGTGTCACCGGCCAGCGCGTAGACGCCGGGCAGGCCTTTGAGGCTGTCGGTCAGGCTCAGCAGGAATTCGGCGTTGCGCCCGCCACGGCCATTGCCGCGCACGGTGACGGTGGTTTCGCCGCCGGACAGAATCACGCACGGCGCTGCCAGCGGCTGGCCGTGCTGGACGATCTGCCGCGCAATGCCGGCATGGACCTTCGCCACGTCCCGAGATTCACCTTCCAGGTCGCCGAGAATCAACGGACTGAAACCGGCCTGACGGGCTTTCACCGCTGCCGCTTCGAGCGATTGCTGTGGGCGTGCGATCAACTGGAAATGACTGCGGGCCAGGCTCGGATCGCCGGGTTTTACCGTTTCCGATTCCGGGCTTTGCAACCAGTTACGCACCGAGGCCGGAACTTCGATGTCGTAACGCTTGAGGATCGCCAGCGCTTCGGCCGAGGTGCTCGGGTCGGCCACGGTGGGCCCGGACGCGATGACCGTGGCGAGATCGCCCGGTACATCGGAAATCGCATAGGTATAAACCGTGGCTGGCCAGCAGGCTTTGCCCAGACGACCGCCCTTGATTGCCGAGAGGTGCTTGCGCACGCAATTCATCTCGCCGATGGTCGCGCCGGATTTGAGCAGCGCTTTGTTGATCGACTGTTTGTCGGCGAGGGTGATGCCGGCGGCGGGCAAGGCGAGGAGGGCAGAGCCACCGCCCGAGAGCAGGAAGATCACGCGGTCGTCTTCAGTCAGGTCGCTGACCAGTTCCAGTACCCGTTTCGCCACGGCCAGGCCGGCAGCATCCGGCACTGGGTGCGCGGCTTCGACCACTTCGATTTTTTCGCACGGTGCGCCATGGCCGTAACGGGTCACCACCAGGCCGGACACTTCGCCCTGCCAGCAGCGCTCGACCACCTGGGCCATGGCGGCTGCGGCTTTACCGGCGCCGATGACGATCACCCGACCGCTGCGATCTTTGGGCAAATGGGCTTCGAGGACGTGCTGCGGATGGGCCGCGTCGATGGCTGTGGCAAACAGCTCGCGCAGCAATTGTTGCGGATCGACCGACATGGCGGGCTCCCGGAATTCTTGTTATTGGGGAAAGCTGCTTGCCCCTGTAGGAGCGAGGCTTGCCCGCGAACCGGCCACCTCGGTGTTTCTGCTGCACCGAGGCGATCCCTTCGCGGGCAAGCCTCGCTCCTACAGGGGCGGGTGATGGCTTTACTTATCGCGAATCGAGAAATTCGCCATGTGTTCCAGGCCTTTGATCAGCGCCGAGTGGTCCCAGTTGCTGCCACCGATGGCCGCGCAGGTACTGAACACTTGCTGGGTATTGGCGGTGTTCGGCAGGTTGATGCCCAGTTCGCGAGCGCCGGCCAGGGCCAGATTGAGGTCCTTCTGGTGCAGACTGATGCGGAAGCCCGGGTCGAAGGTGCCCTTGATCATGCGTTCGCCGTGAACTTCGAGAATCTTCGACGACGCGAAGCCACCCATCAGCGCTTCACGCACCTTGGCCGGATCAGCACCGTTTTTCGAGGCGAACAGCAAGGCTTCGGCGACGGCCTGGATGTTCAGCGCAACGATGATCTGGTTAGCCACTTTCGCGGTTTGACCGTCGCCGTTGCCGCCCACCAGGGTGATGTTCTTGCCCATGGCCTGGAACAGCGGCAGGGCGCGTTCGAAGGCATCGGCATCGCCGCCGACCATGATGCTCAGGGTCGCAGCCTTGGCGCCGACTTCGCCGCCGGAAACCGGGGCGTCGAGGTACTGCGCGCCTTTCTCGTTGATCTTGGCAGCGAAGGCTTTGGTGGCAGTCGGCGAGATCGAGCTCATGTCGATCACGACTTTGCCCTTGCTCACGCCTGCTGCAACGCCATCGGCGCGGAACAGCACGTCATCGACCTGCGGGGTATCCGGGACCATGACGATGATGAATTCGGCTTCCTGGGCCACTTCTTTCGGGTTCGCCAGGGCGATGGCGCCAGCAGCGACCAGATCGGCAGGGGCTGGGTCGTGGTGCGCCGACAGGAACAGGCTGTGACCGGCTTTCTGCAGGTTCAACGCCATTGGGTGGCCCATGATGCCGGTGCCGATAAATCCGATTTTAGCCATGAGAAAATCCTCTTGTTTTTGTGTAGCCAAATAATGTGCGCGTGGCTGAGGTAGACACATACTGTGGCGAGGGAGCTTGCTCCCGCTGGGTTGCGAAGCGACCCCAAAACAGCCACTGCGGTGTGTCAGGTAGAACTCGCTCGCAGGTTTTACGTCTGCTTCGCAGCCGAGCGGGAGCAAGCTCCCTCGCCACAATGGTTCTGTTTCAACTTCAAATCGCGTTATGGGTTTTCAACCAGCCCAGTCCCGCCTCGGTGGCGGCCAGCGGCTTGTATTCACAGCCAACCCAACCCTGATAACCGATGCGGTCCAGGTGTTCGAACAGGAAGCGGTAGTTGATTTCACCGGTGCCCGGTTCGTTGCGCCCTGGGTTGTCGGCCAACTGGATGTGGTTGATCTCGCCCAAGTGCGCAGCCATGGTCCGGGCCAGGTCGCCCTCCATGATTTGCATGTGATAGATGTCGTATTGCAGGAACAGGTTGGCGCTGCCGACTTGTTCGCGAATCGACAGGGCTTGCGCCGTGTTGTTCAGGTAGAAGCCTGGGATGTCACGGGTGTTGATTGCTTCCATCACCAGTTTGATGCCCACCGCTTGCAGCTTGTCGGCCGCGTACTTGAGGTTGGCGACAAAGGTCTTTTTCACGGTGGCATCGTCGACACCTTGTGGACGAATACCGGCCAGGCAATTGATCTGGGTATTGCCCAGTACTTTGGCGTAAGCGATGGCCAGATCGACACCGGCGCGGAATTCTTCGACCCGATCCGGCAGGCAAGCGATACCGCGCTCGCCCTTGGCCCAGTCACCGGCCGGCAGGTTGAACAGCACCTGGGTCAAGCCATTGGCATCGAGCCTGGCCTTGATTTCGGCGGAGCTGAAATCGTAGGGAAACAGGTATTCGACACCACTGAAGCCGGCCTTGGCGGCAGCGTCGAAACGGGCAAGAAAATCCTGTTCGGTGAACAGCATGGACAGGTTGGCTGCGAAACGCGGCATGGTGGTCTCCCGTTTAAAGTTATCGTTCCCACGCTCTGCGTGGGAATGCCTCATTGGACGCTCTGCGTCCGCTGTTGGGACGCGGAGCGTCCCGGGCTGCATTCCCACGCAGAGCGTGGGAACGATCATCAATCAGCAGTTAATCGAGCAACGAAATCGCCGTCGGAGCATCGTTACCGACCAGTGCCAGGTCTTCGAATTCGTTGACGGCGTTGATCTCGGTGCCCATGGAAATGTTGGTCACGCGCTCCAGAATGATTTCGACGATCACCGGCACCTTGAACTCCTCGATCAGTTCCTGAGCCTTGCGCAGGGCAGGCTGGATCTGAGCCGGTTCGAACACCCGCAACGCCTTGCAACCCAGGCCTTCGGCGACCGCGACGTGGTCGACACCATAACCGTTGAGTTCCGGAGCGTTGAGGTTGTCGAAAGACAACTGCACGCAGTAGTCCATGTCGAAACCGCGCTGAGCCTGACGGATCAGCCCCAGGTACGAGTTGTTCACGACAACGTGGATGTACGGCAGCTTGAACTGCGCGCCCACCGCCAGTTCTTCGATCATGAACTGGAAGTCGTAGTCGCCCGAAAGCGCTACAACCTTACGGGTCGGATCAGCCTTGACCACGCCGAGTGCGGCCGGAATGGTCCAACCCAAGGGACCGGCCTGGCCGCAGTTGATCCAGTGACGTGGCTTGTAGACGTGCAGGAACTGCGCGCCGGCTATCTGCGACAGACCGATAGTGCTGACGTAGCAGGTGTCCTTGCCGAACACCTGGTTCATCTCTTCGTACACCCGTTGCGGCTTGACCGGTACGTTGTCGAAGTGAGTCTTGCGCTGCAGGCTGGCTTTGCGTTGCTGGCAGTCTTGCAGCCAGGCACTACGGTTTTTCAACTTGCCGGCGGCTTGCCATTCGCGAGCGACTTCGATGAACACGGTCAACGCGGCAGCAGCGTCGGACACGATGCCCAGGTCCGGGGTGAACACGCGGCCGATCTGGGTCGGTTCAATGTCGACGTGAATGAACTTGCGGCCTTCGGTGTAAACGTCGACCGAACCGGTGTGACGGTTGGCCCAACGGTTACCGACGCCCAGCACCACGTCCGACTTCAGCATCGTGGCGTTGCCGTAGCGGTGCGAGGTTTGCAGACCAACCATGCCGACCATCAGCGGGTGATCGTCCGGGATGGTGCCCCAGCCCATCAGGGTCGGGATCACTGGAATGCCGGTCAGCTCAGCGAACTCCACCAGCAACTCGCTGGCGTCGGCATTGATGATGCCACCACCGGCCACCAACAGTGGGCGCTCAGCCTGATCGAGCATGGCCAGGGCCTTCTCGATCTGTACGCGATTAGCGGTTGGCTTGGCCAGCGGCAGCGGCTCGTAGGCGTCGATGTCGAATTCGATTTCGGCCATCTGCACGTCGAACGGCAGGTCGATCAGCACTGGGCCTGGGCGGCCGGAGCGCATTTCATAGAAGGCTTTCTGGAACGCGTAAGGCACCTGGCCCGGCTCCATAACGGTGGTCGACCACTTGGTGACCGGCTTGACTATGCTGGTGATGTCGACGGCCTGGAAATCTTCCTTGTGCATCCGGGCCCGCGGTGCCTGGCCGGTAATGCAGAGGATAGGAATCGAGTCGGCCGAGGCGCTGTAAAGCCCGGTGACCATGTCCGTACCGGCAGGGCCGGACGTGCCGATGCACACGCCAATGTTGCCGGCCTTGGTGCGGGTGTAACCCTCGGCCATGTGCGAGGCGCCTTCAACGTGGCGAGCGAGGACGTGATCGATGCCACCGACCTTCTGCAAGGCGGAGTACAGCGGGTTGATCGCGGCGCCCGGGATGCCAAAAGCGGTATCAACCCCTTCACGGCGCATCACCAGAACGGCGGCTTCGATTGCTCTCATTTTGCTCATGGTTTTGTGCCTCTTACGTTTTGTAATTGTATACAAGTGGCTTTGCGCAGAGTGTATTCACGGCGGACGGCGCAGGTCAATCCATTTTCTCAAGCAGCTGTTTCATTCGTCGGAAGCCCAAAGAACTGTGGCTTTTCGTCGCATGTGGCGCTTTTCGAGAATTATTGTATACAAAAAAATAATTTATTGTGTTCTATTTGTTGTATCGGATTGCGCAACAGAAAGCAATCCAACGGCTTTCCCAATAACAAAATGAGGACGGCACCATGAGCGCTTTAACCTTGAACGTCGCAGTCAACCTGGCCAATCAAGCCATCTCCGCAGGTCGCGCAATCTCTGCCGCGCCCTTGACCGTTGCCGTGCTGGACGCCGGCGGGCACTTGATAACGCTGCAGCGCGAAGACGGCGCCAGCCTGCTACGCCCGCAGATCGCCATCGGCAAAGCCTGGGGCGCCATCGCCCTGGGCAAGGGCTCACGCCTGCTGGCCCAGGACGCCCAACAACGCCCGGCCTTCTTCGCCGCGCTGAATAGCCTGGGGCAGGGCAGCGTCGTCCCGGTACCGGGCGGCGTGTTGATTCGGGATCAGGATGGGAGTGTGTTGGGGGCGGTGGGCATCAGTGGTGATTTGTCTGATGTTGATGAGCAATGTGCAATCAGGGCGATCGAGACGCAGGGGTTGAGGGCGGATGCGGGGGTGGTTGGTTGATCTTCAGCGTCTGATCGAATGTCATCGCGGGCAAGCCCGCTCCCACAGTTTTTTGGTGGACACAGAATCTGTGAACACCTTCGATTCTTGTGGGAGCGGGCTTGCCCGCGATGGCGGCCTCATGGACACATCCAGATAACGGACTGTCGCGGTCTATGGGCCGCTGAGGTCTAGTCTTCTGATGAATCCATCACGAAGGGGCAACGGATTGCCTGATCTTCCTGCTTCACATCGCCTACGAACGGGGCGCTATGCCGAACCCAATCGAATCTACTTACTGACTACCAATACACTTGATCGCGAGCCGGTATTTGCGGATTTCGCATTGGGCAGGTTGGTTGTTCATCAATTTCGCCAAGCACAGAACACAGGGTTAGTGAATTCACTGGCATGGGTGGTCATGCCTGATCACTTCCATTGGCTTGTCGAATTGGAGAAATGTTCGCTCAGTAATCTGATGCGTCAAACCAAGTCACTGATTACGCGGGAGGTGAATCTTTCCAGTAACAGGAACGGACCACTTTGGCAGCAGGGCTATCACGACCGGGCATTGAGGCGAGAAGAAGACTTGGTGAAGATGGCACGGTATGTAGTGGCCAATCCATTACGGGCAGGTCTTGTAGAGCGGCTTGGCGACTATCCGTTGTGGGATGCCATCTGGCTTTAAGAATTTAGATCGAGTCGCCTTCATCGCGGGCAAGCCCGCTCCCACAAGGATTGGGGTGTTCACATATTTTTTGTACACCACCGAACCTGTGGGAGCGGGCTTGCCCGCGATTGGGGTTCGCTCAGTCTATCAGTCCAGCTCACACCCCTTGAGCACCAGCCGGATAATCGTTTGCGCCGCCGCCTCATAGTCGGCCTCATCCAGCTTGGCTTTCCCGGTAACCGCAGAGATCTGCCAGTCGAAGTCGGCATAGGTCTGGGTCGCGGCCCAGATGCTGAACATCAGGTGGTTGGGGTCGATCGGGGCGATCTGGCCCCGGTCGATCCAGGTCTGGATGCAGTCGATGTTGTGCCTGGCCTGGCCGTTGAGCTGCTCGACCAGGTCAGGGCTCAGGTGTGGGGCGCCGTGCATGATTTCGCTGGCGAACACCTTGGAGGCGAAGGGCAGGTCACGGGAGATGCGGATTTTCGAGCGAATGTAGCCGCTCAGCACTTCGCTGGGTACGCCATCGGCGTTGAACGGCGTCGAGGCCTGCAGGATCGGCACGATGATGCTTTCCAGGACCTCGCGGTAGAGGTTTTCCTTGGATTTGAAGTAATAGTAGACGTTAGGCTTGGGTAGCCCGGCCTTGGCCGCGATGTCACTGGTTTTGGTCGCAGCGAAGCCCTTGTCGGCAAATTCTTCACTGGCGGCACGCAGGATCAGTTCTTTGTTGCGCTCGCGGATGGTGCTCATAAACCAAGGAGTTCCTTGCCTGTTCTGGCGGTTGCGCATGGTAGCACCGGCCTCGCGCGGCGCTCAAGAATGCCCCGTCTGGCCTCGGGTCGCGCTATGCTGCGCACCATTCATTCAAGAAGGAAACCTGATTCATGGCAGGAAGCAGTTTGCTGGTGCTGATCGACGACATCGCCACCGTACTGGACGATGTGGCGTTGATGACCAAAATGGCCGCCAAGAAGACCGCCGGTGTGCTTGGCGACGATCTGGCGCTCAACGCCCAGCAGGTTTCCGGCGTGCGTGCCGAGCGGGAAATCCCGGTGGTGTGGGCGGTGGCCAAGGGCTCGTTCCTCAACAAGCTGATCCTGGTGCCGTCGGCATTGGCCATCAGCGCGTTCATTCCGTGGCTGGTCACGCCGTTGTTGATGGTCGGTGGCGCTTACCTGTGCTTTGAAGGTTTCGAGAAACTCGCCCACAAATTCCTGCACAGCAAAGCTGAAGATCAGGCCGAACACGCAGAACTGGTCGAGGCTGTGGCCAACCCGGCGGTCGATCTGGTGGCGTTCGAGAAGGACAAGATCAAAGGGGCGATTCGTACCGACTTCATCCTTTCGGCGGAAATCATCGCCATCACCTTGGGCACCGTGGCTGGCGCTTCGCTGACCCAGCAAGTGATCGTGCTCTCGGGCATCGCCATCGTCATGACCGTCGGTGTCTACGGCCTGGTGGCCGGCATCGTCAAACTCGATGACCTCGGTCTGTGGCTGACCCAGAAGCCCGGTCAAATGGCCAAAAGCATCGGCGGCGGGATTCTGCGTGCAGCGCCTTACATGATGAAAAGCCTGTCGGTGATCGGTACCGCGGCGATGTTCTTGGTCGGCGGCGGGATTCTGACCCACGGCGTGCCGGTGGTTCATCACTGGATCGAGAGTGTCAGCGCGGGTGCTGGTGGGGCCGGGTTTATCGTGCCGACGTTGCTGAATGCGGTGGCCGGGATTGTGGCGGGCGCGGCGGTGTTGGTGGGCGTGATGGCTGTCGGCAAGCTTTGGAAAACGGTGAAAGCCTGAACCTGTACAAGCGAGCCTGCTCGCGATGGGGGCATAACCTTCGACATCCATGTTGACTGTTAGGCCGTTATCGCGAGCAGGCTCGCTCCCACATTCGGTTGATGGTGTTTGATACATCGCGCATAAAAAAAGGCCATTCGACGCAAATCGAATGGCCTTTTTTGTTGTCGACGGAATTACTCGGCGACCTGCAGCTTGCGCGACTCGGTGTACACGTAACGCACTTTTTCATACTCGAACGGCGTATTCAGCTGGCCGTAGCGGAAGCTGTTCTGATAGCGCTTGTCGATAATGCGAAGTGCCCAGACTTCCGGATGGTTGGAGCTGACTTCGGCCACGTTCAAGAAGTTGATCGCCGATTCGCCTGTGTAATCCACCACCAGGCCTGCAGTGTCACGCAGGTTTGACGGGCCGAGGATCGGCAGCACGAAGTAGGCGCCGCCCGGTACGCCGTAGAAGCCCAGTGTCTGACCGAAGTCTTCGCTCTGGCGCGGCAACCCCATGGCGGTGGCCGGGT
Organism: Pseudomonas sp. GM102; assembly: GCF_000282555.1. Taxonomy (NCBI): domain Bacteria; kingdom Pseudomonadati; phylum Pseudomonadota; class Gammaproteobacteria; order Pseudomonadales; family Pseudomonadaceae; genus Pseudomonas; species Pseudomonas sp. GM102. Next base: position 83,866 of record NZ_AKJB01000001.1, read on the forward strand.
CCCACAGGCCGGCGACACCGATGGTGGTGTTGAGCAACAGGCGCGCGGTGGTTTCCATCGAACGCTGACCTTTGAATTGCAGCAAGCTGTTCACCAGGTTCGGTATATCGCCGACGTTGTTGAAGAAGTTGCTGACGCCGGTGCGCAGGAAGCTTGGGGTGATGTAGCGATAGCCGTTGACCACGGGCAGGAACACCCATTGGTCGAAACGGTAGTTGAAGTGGTAGACGCGGCGGTTCCATTCTTCCAGCGGGTCGTAGACGTTCAACGCGTTGAGTGTCGAGCGCTCGAACTCGCGCTGATCCAGCCCCGGGTTGAATTTGAGTTTGCTCAGCGGTTCCTTGAAGCCGTCACCATCGACCACCACAGGTGCATTGGCCTTGCTGTTGTCGGCATTGGCGACGCCTGCACAGAGTAACGCTGCGATCAGGAGGGGGTATTTAGCCACGGAAAAACTCCAGCATGGCGTCGCTGTTGACGCGATAGTTGAGGTTGCCGCAATGGCCGCCCAATGGATAAACAGTCAAACGGTCGCCGAAGGTCCGGCGCAGAAACCCCAGGTCGCCAGGGCCGAGAATCACGTCGTCGGCGTTGTGCATGACGGCGATTTTCGGGCTGTCGTGCAGGTAGTCCTTGAGCGCATACAGGCTGACCTGATCGATCAGTTGCAGCAGGCTGCCGCCGTCGGTGCGGGCGCGCCACATCGGAATGACCTGCTCGGTCAGGTAGCAGTCGAAGTCGCATTGCAGCGCGCGTTTGAGGAACGGCGTGAGGGTGGTGCCTTCGGTGATCGGGTATTTCGGTGGCGTGATCAGGCCGCGGCGGTTGATCAGGTCCGAGGTGAAGGCGATGTCTGCTGCCGAGAAACGGAACGAAGTGCCAATCAGCATGGCCATCTGTTCGTTGCTCAAGTGCTGCTTGGACTGCTGGAAGTCGTAGAGCAGGGCATCGTTGAGGTCGATGTAGCCTTTCTGCTGGAAGTAGCGGGTCAGTTTGTCCAGTACCAGTTCATAGAAGGTGGTGCTGTTGGTGATGCCCTTTACCTCTGTTTGTACCAGCTTGTCCAGGTTGGTGACCGAGGTGTAAAGGTTGACCGGCGGGTTTAGCAGCAAGACTTTCTTGAAATTGAAGCTGCGACGGGTTTCATCCAGGTGCGCGACGAAGGCCGCATCCAGTGCGCCAAGGCTGTAACCGGTCAGGAAATAATCGGTGACCGGCAGCTTCGGGTTCTGTGCCCGCACGGCCTGCATCACCCGGTACATGTCTTCGGCATCTTCCTTGGTCACGCCGGGGGTGGCGAAACGCGAAGCGGCGGTCATGAAGTCGAAGCTGGTCGGCGACGACAGCTGCACCACGTGATAGCCGGCCTTGTAGTAGAGCTTTTTCAGGTACTCGTTGAGGGTGCTGTCATAGCGTGCACCCGTGCCGGAGATCAGGAAGATCAACGGTGCTGCTTGATCTTGCGTGGCGATGCGGTAGGTGAGTTTCTTTACCGGCCAGAAGTTGTCCGGCAGGCTGAACTCACGCTCGGGGCGCAACGTGACGCTGCGATCCTCCTGATTGATGTCGTCGTCCAGCGGCAATTCCGGGCGTAACTCCGGCGGTGTCGTGGCGATGGTCGCCTCGAACGGGTTGGTCAGGGGGTAGCCGTAACTGGCGGCATCAATGTCGGCCGCCAGGGCGGACGCACTTAAAATCAAGCCGCCAAACAGGGCGGCGCAGCGCAAGGAACGGAGCATGACTAGATCCCTTAGAGGAAGGTGCCGGATGAAGTTCGCAGGCTATGACCACAGGATTTGCGCCAAAGTGCCATGATGGGCACCGAACAGGCCTGATTTCGGAGCAACGGTAGCTGGACGATACACTTTGCAGCTATTTGATGAACAGTTATCTGTTGATGTCACTTGCTTACCGCGGGCGGGGGATTAAGCTGGCCGCCGATTTCGTTTATTGGAGTGTTTCATGTCCCGCCGTCTGCCCGTGATCCTGTTGCTCGTTCTTCTGCCGTTATGGCTGGCTGCCAGTTATGGCGCGCGTTACGGCTTCATGGAGGATGCTCAATGGGTTGGCATTTGCGTTGATGAGGCCAGTCGTTGGGAATGCCAGATTCGGTCGAACCTGGGCTTTATGATTCATTTCAAGGTGTTGGGCTGGACGGCAATGGCCGCCGCCGTGATCGGTTTTGTGCTGCCGGGGCGGGCGGGGTGGTGGCTGGCGGTGCTGGCGCTGGTGTTCGGGTTTCCGGCGCTGGCGTTGTACAACACCACGTTGGCGGTGTTTGCGGTGGTGATTGCTGCTTTGCGTCTGGTTCGGGCTTCTCGTAACGCCTGATGGGCAGCCTTCGCGGGCAAGCCTCGCTCCTACAGTTTAGAGTCGTCCGCAATTATCACGGTCGACATAAATCTGTAGGAGCGAGGCTTGCCCGCGAAGAGGCCCGCAAGCACGCTGAAGATCAGCCCTTGCGAACCCGCAAGCTGCGCCACAACGCCGCCACCATCAGCACACTCACCAGCGCCCAACTCCAGGCCTGCTGGTTCTGCAAACCTTCTTGATACAGTTGCGGCGCAATGCCGGCGCCGATGATGAAGGTCAGCAGGGCGATTTCCCGACGCGGCACACTGACCGGACGGCACAGGTACACCAGCGCCGGCAGGATGAACGCGACACTCGGGAAGCTGCGATAACGCGGGTCGAACACCAACTCGAGCATCATCACCGCCGCGGCAAAACCTGCCGCTGCCAGCCACCAGCCGGCACGACGTTCCAACATATTGAATGCTCGTTCACGCCAGCCAGTGCGAGCGCTCAGCGTCAGCGCGGCATGCGCCAGCACCAATAGATTCAACCCCGTCAGCAAGGCGACCCACAGCCATTCACTGGTAAACCGGGTGGTGACACGGGCCAGATCGCCCCAGGCGCCAATCGAACAGGCCGCCAACGCGCCGAGCAGCGGCAGAACCAACGCCGCACGAGTACTGCGAACGCGACCGCCGAGGATCAGTGTGCCGATGAAGATCAAGCCACCCAGGGCCAGCCATTGCGACCAGTACGGCACGTTCGAGACCGGCCCGGCCAGCACGCCCTTGTCCTGACGATCGGCGTCGAACAGTCCCCAGTAACCCCCGACCGCACCTTCGCTGGCGCGTTTCCAGGGCTGGTCGAACGCCTCGATCAGGTTGTAATGCCAGCCTTGCTGCTCGGCCATGATCACAAAGCTGCGAATGAACTTGGCTTCATTGACCCGGCTCGGCAGGGCGGTTTCGCGCTGACGGCCTTCGCTCGGCCAGCCGGTTTCGCCAATCATCACGTCTTTGGGCGCGAATTTGTTGCCGAACACCTGACGCACTTCGGCCACATGCTGCAGTGCAGCGTCGATGTTCGACGGATCATCTTCCCAGTAGGGCAGCAAATGGATGGTCAGGAAGTCCACCGCGGGGGCGATTTCTGGGTGCTTGAGCCAGAATTCCCAGACGTCGGCGTAGGTCACTGGTTGTTTGACCTGACTTTTGACCTTGTTAATCAGCGTTGCCAACTGTGCGCCGGTCACTTCCTTGCGCAGCAGAGTTTCGTTACCTACGATCACCGAGGTCACTACATCGGCGTTGGCATTGGCCGAGGCGATCAGCAGATCGACTTCCTTGGCGGTGTCCACCGGGTTGCTGTTGACCCAGGCACCGATCATCAGCTTCAAGCCGTGCTTGCGTGCAAGGTCAGGCAGGGCTTCGAGGCCGGTCATGGAATAGGTGCGGATGCATTCGAAACGGGTTGCCAGCAGTGCGAGGTCGGCGTCCATGCGCTCGGGGCGCAGTTTGAACGGCACATCGAACGGCGATTGGTCTTTGTCGAACGGGGTGTAGGAGGCGCATTGCAGCTTGTGCGTCGCGCTGGCCACGTCCGGCAGGATCACCGGTTTGCCGAGTCCATACCAGAAGCCACCGAGAGCAAAAAGCCCCAGCAGGCAGGCAAATAAATAAGCAAAAAAAGGAAAGCGGGATGTCGCGGGCATGGTCAGGCCGTCTGGGAACAAAGCCGCGCATGTTACCTGCATTTGTCCCGCGCTTGGTGACCTGCATAATTTTGTCATGCAAAGTTTGGGCGGGGTGGCGGATGGATTTGCGACGGTTGCAATTAATGGCCTTCTGATGTCGTTTCTCGATGCCTTGAGGTCGCTGGCAGAGCAGGTCGCAGTGGGCGTCAGGTTGATCATCCAATCGTCAGTACTCCGCTGATGTTTGAACGAGTTCGCGGTGAGGCGTGATGGGGGCGCTGTGCACCATAACAATACGTTGAGCGGCTCGGCATCCGTCGAGCGCAGCACTTTCGGGGAAGTAACGATGAAGATGCGACGACTCTTGGGCGCAGGTGCCGCTTTGGTGCTGGCGATCAGTTCTACGATGGCCAGTGCTGAAGGCAAGGCAGTGACGATCGGTTATGTCGACGGCTGGTCGGACAGCGTCGCCACGACCAACGTGGCCGCGGAAGTGATCAGGCAGAAACTCGGTTATGACGTGAAGCTGCAAGCGGTTGCCACCGGGATCATGTGGCAGGGTGTGGCCACTGGCAAACTCGACGCCATGCTGTCGGCGTGGCTGCCCGTGACTCACGGTGAATACTGGACCAAGAACAAGGATCAGGTCGTCGATTACGGCCCGAACTTCAAGGATGCAAAAATCGGCCTGATCGTGCCGGAGTACGTCAAGGCCAAGTCTATTGCCGATCTGAAAACCGACGACAGCTTCAAAAATCGTATCGTCGGTATCGATGCCGGTTCAGGCGTGATGCTCAAGTCCGAGCAGGCGATCAAGGACTATGACCTGACCGGGTATCAGCTCAAGGCCAGTTCCGGCGCCGGCATGATTGCCGAGCTGACCCGTGCCGAGAAGAAAAACGAATCCATTGCCGTCACCGGTTGGGTGCCGCACTGGATGTTCGCCAAGTGGAAACTGCGTTTCCTGGAAGATCCGAAAGGCGTTTACGGTGCGGCTGAAACCGTAAATAGCATCGGTAGCAAGGGCCTGGATGCCAAGGCACCTGAAGTCGCGAAGTTCCTGAAGAACTTCCAATGGGCGTCGAAAGACGAAATCGGCGAAGTCATGCTGGCGATTCAGGAGGGTGCCAAGCCTGAAGCCGCAGCGAAGGATTGGGTGGCCAAACACCCGGATCGCGTTGCCGACTGGGTCAAATGATTTGATCTGAAGCGTCTAGTCAGCACCTCTCAAGGCCCCTTGGCTTTATGCCAAGGGGCCTTTTGCTTTTTTATGTGTTTAACGCATGCATGAGAAATGGCGACTCTGTCATGTCGTTCTAATACTAAGGTCGTCTGGAACCTGTCCGGCAGCCGCATAGAGTGGATACCGTTCCAACTAAATCTGTGCTGCGAGGATAAAAACAATGAACGACAGCATTTACCTCTCGATTCAAAACAGCTCGCGCTTCAAGGAGCTGGTCAGCAAGAGAGAACGATTCGCCTGGATTCTTTCAGCGATCATGCTTGGGCTGTACTCCGGATTCATCCTTTTGATTGCTTACGGGCCGCATATCCTGGGCGCGAAAATCAGCCCTGAGTCTTCGATTACCTGGGGCATTCCGATCGGTGTCGGGCTGATTGTTTCGGCCTTTATCCTGACGGGCATCTACGTGCGACGCGCCAACGGCGAATTCGACGACTTGAACAATGCGATTCTCAAGGAGGCTCAGCAATGATCCGGCGTCTAATGGCTCTATTGAGCATCGCAGCTTTTGCACCTGGCGCCTGGGCTGCTGACGCCTTGACCGGTGCAGTGGCCAAACAACCCCTGAACGTCGCGGCGATCCTGATGTTTGTGGCGTTCGTCGGTGCGACTTTATATATCACTTACTGGGCCTCCAAGAAAAACAACTCGGCCGCCGACTACTATGCGGCGGGCGGCAAGATCACCGGTTTCCAGAACGGTCTGGCGATTGCCGGTGACTACATGTCCGCGGCGTCCTTCCTGGGTATTTCGGCCCTGGTGTTCACCTCTGGCTACGACGGCCTGATCTACTCGATCGGCTTCCTGGTGGGCTGGCCGATCATTCTGTTCCTGATCGCTGAGCGCCTGCGCAACCTGGGCAAGTACACCTTTGCCGACGTGGCGTCCTACCGCCTGGGGCAAACCCAGATTCGCTCGCTGTCCGCTTGCGGGTCGCTGGTGGTGGTAGCGTTCTACCTGATCGCGCAAATGGTCGGTGCGGGCAAATTGATTCAGCTGCTGTTCGGGCTCGACTATCACGTTGCGGTGATCCTGGTCGGTATCCTGATGTGCCTGTACGTACTGTTCGGCGGCATGCTGGCGACTACATGGGTGCAGATCATCAAGGCGGTGCTGTTGCTGTCCGGTGCCTCGTTCATGGCGCTGATGGTGATGAAACACGTCAACTTCGACTTCAACGCGCTGTTCTCCGAGGCGATCAAGGTTCACCCTAAAGGTGAAGCGATCATGAGCCCGGGCGGCCTGGTGAAGGATCCGGTCTCGGCGTTCTCCCTCGGCCTGGCGCTGATGTTCGGTACCGCTGGCCTGCCGCACATCCTGATGCGCTTCTTCACCGTGAGTGACGCGAAAGAAGCCCGCAAGAGCGTGCTGTATGCAACCGGCTTCATTGGCTACTTCTACATCCTGACCTTCATCATCGGCTTCGGCGCGATCCTGCTGGTCAGCACCAACCCGGCCTTCAAAGATGCGGCTGGCGCGCTGTTGGGCGGTAACAACATGGCGGCGGTGCACCTGGCTAACGCGGTGGGTGGCAGTATCTTCCTGGGCTTCATCTCGGCGGTAGCGTTCGCGACCATCCTGGCAGTAGTGGCCGGTTTGACCCTGGCCGGTGCATCGGCGGTGTCTCACGACCTGTATGCCAGTGTGATCAAGAAGGGCAAGGCCAACGAGAAGGACGAGATCCGTGTCTCGAAAATCACCACCATCGCTCTGGCGGTGCTGGCGATCGGCTTGGGTATTCTGTTCGAGAAGCAGAACATCGCGTTCATGGTGGGCCTGGCGTTCTCCATCGCGGCGAGCTGCAACTTCCCGGTACTGCTGCTTTCGATGTACTGGAAGAAGCTGACGACTCGCGGTGCGATGATCGGCGGCTGGCTGGGTCTGGTCAGTGCTGTTGGCTTGATGGTGCTGGGGCCAACCATCTGGGTGCAGATCATGGGGCACGAGAAGGCGATCTTCCCGTATGAATACCCGGCGCTGTTCTCCATGGCCATTGCGTTTGTCGGGATCTGGTTCTTCTCGATCACCGATAAGTCGGCCGAGGGTGTGAACGAACGTGCGCTGTTCTTCCCGCAGTTTGTTCGTTCGCAGACCGGGTTGGGGGCGAGCGGGGCGGTTTCGCACTAAGGCTTTGAGTTTCTATATATAAGCTGAGCTACACAAAATGCCCTGGTCGAGAGATTGGGGCATTTTTTTATTGGGCGGTTATCGGGCTCTGTATGGTTTTTCCGCGGAGGTGGCCTGCTCTTTGATCGTGTACATATCCGTTTC
>NZ_AKJB01000002.1:0-72793 GCF_000282555.1 Pseudomonas sp. GM102
TGCGGGGACTCCCTCGCCACAGTGATCGGGTGATGGCTTCAAATATCCGGCGTCCAGGTCACCCCGAACATCCACGCCCGACCTTCCTCGCGATACCCATATTGACTGCCGTCATGGCTGTACAACGCCCGGCTGTAACCCTTGTCCAGCAGGTTATCGACCTTCAATTCCAGCTTGATCTCGCGATTCAGCGCCCAACTGCTGCGCAACCCCAACAAGGCATACCCGCCCAACGGCTGCTGGTTGTTCTCGTCGTCATAACTGCTGCTCACCGCTTGCCAACTGGCACCGAGGCCGAGCCGGTCGAACTGCCGATCCAGGTCCAGGCTCAAAGTCCGCCGTGCACGACGGGCGAGGGTGTGGCCGCTGTCGCGATCCCGTGGGTCGATGATCGCCACGCCGAGGTTGCTCTGCCAGCCGAACAGCTCTTGTTTCAAGGCCGCTTCGAAACCGTTGATCCGCGCCGAAGCGACGTTCGCCGGGCGGTTGTTGCTGCCGAAAATAATCGCGTCTTGCAGATCGGTGCGGTACAGCGAAGCTTCCAGGCGACTGTTCTGCGTCAGCTGACTGCGCCATTGCAGCTCATAACTTTTCGAGGTTTCGGGTTTCAAATCCGGATTGCTGAAATCCGGGTAGTACAGGTCGTTGAAGGTCGGCGCGCGGAAGCCTTCGCTGTAGGTCAACAAGACATCGTTGTCCGGGTTCAGCGGCAGGGTGAAGGTGCCGCTCCAGCTGTTCTGGCTGCCGAACTGCTCGTTCTGGTCGCGACGCAGGCCCAGTTCGGTAGAAAAGCTGTCGGCTTGATAGCGATGCTGGATAAACGCTGCACGGTTCCAGCGGCTGTCTTCGTCGAACGCTGTGCTGCTGTTGATTCGGTCTTCGTACCAGTCGCCGCCGAGGATCAGGCTGTTGCGTTCATCCAGGGTCAGGTCGTTTTGCCAATTCACCGAATCGCGGTAGGTGTTGAACACGCTGCGCTCGTCGCTGAGCTTGTCGAGTGTCTTCTCACGGTTTTCGCTGTGGCCGAGCTCGACGCGGGTTTTCCACGCGTCGTTGATGCGCGCATCGACGTAACTGCTGACGCTGCTCACAGCGAACTCGCTGTAGGGCTGTTGCTGGACCGATTCGAAAGTGTTCATGTCGAAGCGACCGAACGGGTTGTCGAACGCACTTTTGCCCCGGTTATCCAGCAGATTGGCGCCGACTTCGATGTCGTCGGTGAGGGCGTGACTCAGGCTTAAGCTGACCGACTTATTGCGGTATTCATCGTGATCACCATCACTGGGATAAGACTGGTGAGTGCGATTGATGCCTGCCGTTTCATCGAGGCTGGCACCGAGATTGAAGCGGGTCTGCGCGTCGCCGCCGGACAGTCCGAGGCTGCGCTCCCAGGTCTGATTGCTGCCAACCCCCACGTGCATACGTGGTTGCAGGCCTTGTTCGTCGCCACGGCGAGTGAAGATCTGGATCACCCCGCCAATCGCATCGCTGCCGTAAATCACCGAGCGCGAACCCCGCAGCACTTCCACGCGCTCGACCTGTTCGATGTTGATGTGCTGCAGGTTGCTGTCGCCGGAGGTCGAGTTGCCGATGCGCTGGCCGTCGACCAGCACCAGACTTTGCGCCGACTTGGTACCGCGAATGTAGACCCCCGGCAGACTGCCACGCCCGCCGGTTTGCCCGACCTGCACGCCCGGTACGCGGCGCAGCAGGTCAGTGACACTGCTCGGCTGCAGACGGTCGATGTCGTCGCGGGTGAACACGGTGTTGGCGGCGCTGCTGTCGTTGCGCGCTTCGACCTGACGGTTGGCGCTGATCAGCACGTCCGGCAGTTTCAGGGCCTGGTCGCGTTCGAAGGTGTCGGCCAAGAGTTGGCCGGCCGGCAGGAGGGCCAGCGCCAGGGCAAGATGGGGGCGTTTCATCGGCAATCCGTAGCAAACACGGTACTTGTAGGAGCGAGGCTTGCCCGCGAAGAGACCGTAACGTCCAACATCTATGTTGCCTGTTGAATCGCCTTCGCGGGCAAGCCTCGCTCCTACAGGGGAGGGGTTACAAGACCAACAGTTGCAGGCGCTGACGCACCGCTTCTTCGATCCCTGCCTCATCCAGTCCGCATTCGGCCAGCATTTGCGCAGGCTTGGCGTGCTCGACGTAGATGTCCGGCAAGCCCAGGTGCAGCACCGACTTGAGGATGTTTTCGCGGGCGAGGAACTCGCTGACCGCGCCACCAGCACCGCCCATGATGGCGTTCTCTTCGACGGTCACCAACAATTCATGGCTGCCGGCGATTTCGCGGACCAGTGCTTCGTCGAGCGGTTTGACGAAACGCATGTCGATTACGGTTGCATCCAGCTTCTCGGCGACTTTCAGTGCCTCGGCCAGTTGTACGCCAAACACCAGCAGGGCGACTTTGCCGCCCTGACGGCGGACGACACCCTTGCCGATTTCAATCGGTTCGAGATCCTTGGTGATCGGCGCATTCGGGCCGGTGCCGCGCGGATAACGCACTGCCGCCGGGCCGTTGTACAGATGGCCGGTGCTGAGCATTTTGCGCAGTTCGTTTTCGTCGCTCGGGGTCATCAGCAGCATGCCGGGGATGCAGCGCAGGAAAGACAGGTCAAAGCTGCCCGCGTGCGTCGGACCGTCTTCGCCCACCAGGCCTGCGCGGTCGATAGCGAACAGCACGTCGAGGTTTTGCACCGCCACATCATGCACAAGCTGGTCGTAAGCGCGTTGCAGGAAGGTCGAATAAATCGCCACCACCGGTTTTGCGCCTTCGCAGGCCATACCGGCGGCGAGGGTCACGGCGTGTTGTTCAGCAATCGCCACGTCGAAATAGCGCTTGGGAAAACGTTCGCTGAAGGCCACCAGGTCGGAGCCTTCCTTCATCGCCGGGGTAATCCCGACCAAGCGCGGATCGACCGCGGCCATGTCGCACAGCCATTCACCGAATACACCGGAGTACTTCGGCCCGCCGGCTTTCTTCGGCGCGGCGGCCGGAGCATCCACAGGTTCGAGTTTGGTGATGGCGTGGTAACCGATCGGGTCAACTTCCGCCGGAGCGAAGCCTTTGCCTTTTTTGGTGACCACGTGCAGGAATTGCGGGCCTTTCAGATCGCGCATGTTGCGCAGGGTGGCGATCAGGGTCGGCAGGTCGTGGCCATCGATCGGGCCGATGTAATTCCAGCCCAGCTCTTCGAACAGCGTGCCGGGGACCAGCATGCCTTTGGCGTATTCTTCGGTACGACGGGCGATTTCCCAGGCGCCGGGCAGGCGCGACAGAACCTTTTTGCTGCCTTCGCGCATGCTCGCGTAAGTGCGGCTGGAAAGGATTTTCGCCAGATAGTTCGACAGCCCGCCGACGTTGCGCGAGATCGACATGTCGTTGTCGTTGAGGATCACCAGCATGTTGGCATTCACTTCCGGCGCGTGGTTCAGCGCCTCGAAGGCCATGCCGGCGGTCAGTGCGCCGTCGCCGATCACCGCGATCGCCTTGCGATCACTGTGTTGCAGGCGGGCGGCAATCGCCATGCCCAGCGCTGCGCTGATCGAGGTGCTGGAGTGGCCGACGCCAAAGGTGTCGTACTCGCTCTCGGAACGACGCGGGAAGGCGGCAACGCCGTCCTTCTGGCGCAGGGTGCCCATGCGCTCGCGACGGCCGGTGAGGATTTTATGCGGGTAGGCCTGATGACCCACGTCCCACACCAACCGGTCGTCCGGGGTGTCGAAGACGTAATGCAACGCGATGGTCAGCTCGATCACGCCCAGGCCGGCACCGAAATGCCCACCGGTCTGACCGACCGTGTAGAGCAATTCCAGGCGCAACTCATCGGCCAGGGTTTCCAGCTCGGCTTCGCCTAACCGGCGCAGGCCGTCCGGCGTGTTGGCACGGTCGAGCAGGGGCGTGGTCGGGCGCTTGCGGGGAATCTCATGAAACGTCGTGGGCATCAGGCGAATCGTTATAGGTATAAAAGATGCGGCAGTTTACCTGATGCATCGCCCCCTGCCCACGCGTTGGTTTTTTTTGGCGGATACGCCGTCAGCTGCGGCGATCGACGATGTACCGGGCCAGATCGCGCAATGGCTCAGCCGCCGCGTCAAACGGTCGCAGCGCGTGCAGGGCCTGATCGCGTAGTTCCAGGGCGTAGGCCTTGGCCGCGTCGAGACCGAGCAGTGCCGGGTAGGTCGGCTTGTCCCGAGCGATATCGGCGCCTTGGCGTTTGCCGAGGGTTTCGGTGTCACTTTCAACGTCGAGAATGTCGTCCTGGACCTGAAATGCCAGGCCAATGGCCTGTGCATAACTCTGCAGGGACTTCAGTTCGTCCTTCGCGGCATGACCGCTGGCCAGGGCACCGAGCTTGACGCTGACTTCGATCAACGCGCCGGTCTTGTGCCGGTGCATGTATTCAAGGGCTTTTTGATCGAGCTTCAGGCCCACCGAGCCGAGGTCGATGGCTTGCCCACCGACCATGCCCGCCGGGCCTGCCGCCAACGCCAGGGCGCTGACCATCTGCAGACGGGTTTCGGCGTCGCAACTGCTCAGGCGCGGGTCGAGCAGGGCGCTGAAGGCCAGGCTCTGCAAACCGTCGCCAGCGAGGATTGCACAGGCTTCATCGAATTTCTTATGCGTCGTCGGCTGGCCGCGACGCAGATCGTCGTCGTCCATGGCCGGCAAATCATCGTGCACCAGCGAATAGGCGTGGATCAGCTCAACTGCACAGGCTGCGCCGTTGGCTTGCTCGGCCTTGCCGCCCAGTGCTTCACACGCGGCATAAACCAGCAACGGGCGTACACGTTTGCCGCCGTTCATCACGCTGTAGCGCATGGCTTCGTAGAGGCGTGCGAGCTCGGGGCTCGGCGGGTTGAACAGGGTTTCCAGTGCCGCGTTGACGCGAGCCTGGCTGGTCGCCGAATACGCCGCAATCATTCTGGCTGATCCGCGTCGAAGGGTTCCTCGGCCAGCTCACCATCACGCTCGAGCAGCACTTGAACCTTCTGCTCGGCCTGAGCCAGCGCCGCCTGGCAATCGCGGGTCAGCCCGATGCCCTGCTCGAAAGCGGTCAGCGAATCTTCCAGCGACAATTCGCCGTTCTCCAGACGCTCCACCAGCGTTTGCAGGTCAGCGAGGGATTGTTCGAAATCCAGTGCAGCTTTTTTGCGGGCCATGGCGGCTATTTCCGGTTGACGTTAAACCGGCGCGACACTAGCAGACATAGGGGTCATGGGCAAATAAGAGGGGTCTATGACGCTGCGGTTTCCGGGTGAAAACACACCCTGTGGCGAGGGGGCTTGCCCCCGTTGGGTTGCGAAGCGACCCCTGAACCAGGCGGCGTGTTTCTTCAGGCATACCGCATTCAGCAATTTGCGACTGCTACGCAGCCGAACGGGGCGATGCGGCGTTCCGACAAGCCCCCTCGCCACAGTGCGATATCGATCATGATTAATGTATTGAGTCATCGGGATAGCTGATTTGATATCGAGTACTGCGCCCGCCGCCGGGCAGGCGTTTCAAGCAGCCCTTCTCCAGCAGTTCGGCCAGATGACGGGTTGCGGTGGCTTTGGAAACCTTTGCCACTGCCTGATAATGAGCGGCGCTGATGCCATTATCGAAACCTCGTTCCCCACCATCGAGCAAGCGATTCAATACTTTGGTCTGCTCGGTCGACAATCCGGATTCCCGATGTGCCTGCCAGAAACGCGCCTTGCCCAGTACCGACTCAATCCGCGTCATGGCCTGCTGCAAGCTACGCAGCAAAGTCTGAAGAAACCACTCCAGCCATTCGGTGATATCCAGCGTAGCTTTCTGACTGGTTTCCAGCACTCGGTAATAGCCAGAACGATCATCCAGAATGCTCGCCGACATGGCGTAGAAACGGATGGCCTGAGCCTCACCCTGAGCCAGGGCTAGATCGGTGATCGTTCGCGTCAGGCGACCATTGCCATCGTCGAAAGGATGCAACGTCACGAACCAGAAATGTGCGACGCCGGCCCGCAGCAAAGGGTCGAGTCCGACCTGGTTTCGGCTGGCTTCAAACCAGGTCAGGAAGGTTTCGAGTTGTCGTTCAAGACCAAGGCGAGGCGGCGCTTCGAAGTGAACGGTTGGCCTGTCGAGTCGCTCGGACACCACTTGCATCGGCTCGTCGCCGCGCAAGGCTGCGACATGGATCGATCGGGCGGCGAGATCCGTGTCTTGCTCAGGAAACAGCCATTCATGCCAATCCAGCAATCGCACCAATGTCAGTGGTTCAGCGAAATGCCGGGTGGCGTCGAGCATCAATTGCGCAAGGCCCTCACTGCGCTGGCTCACCTTATCGCCATTGACCAGGTCCAACCCCAACCGTCGCGCCAGAGAAGAGCGTACGGAGCCAACATTCAGCTGTTCACCCTCGATAGCGGACGAGGTCACGATGTTCTGCAACAACGCATCCAGTTCGTTTTGCGCGCTCAACGAACCGCCTACCGAACTGGCCATCCCCATCAACCGACCCTGCGCCTGAACGCAGTCGCGCAACAGTGGCGCCAAACGCTCGGCTTGCCATTGAAAGTTAGGCCAATCAGGCTGCTGCCAGATCCAGTGAGGTGCCATGGAGTCGGTACTCTTGGGGTGAGTGAGCCGATTAAAAATGCTATTCGGCTCATATGGTGAGCCGAATATGACGCCTATTCGGCTCACCGTCCAGTTATCGGACAGCATGTCGCTCACATGCGGCTGCGATCGAATCGCACAGCATGTGGGTTGGCCAGGTCAATTGGTTAAAGCATATGCGGGCTGTATTTTTCAGACATTAAAAAGCCGGCTTGTGGCCGGCTTCTCGGGGACTGGCTTGGTTTATTTTTGGTAAATCGCGCCAGCCTTCAAAACGTACACCCGGATCTTGCGTCCGGCTGTGGGACTTGGCGAGAAAGTCATCTGCCTTGTCGGTGCGATCTGAGCCTGAAGAAGGGTCGATGCGCAAATGTGGGGCGCAGCATACTGATTTTTTTGAGGAATTCCCAGCTTGGCGTGTGGGGTAGGGCGATTGCGGAGAGGTGTAGCAGCAGCCGAAGGCTGCGTTCGGCTGCGAAGCAGTCGTAAACCCGGTAACCATACTGTCCGCCATAGTGAATGGTTTGCGACTGCTGCGCAGTCGAACGGGGGCAAGCCCCCTCGCCACAGTGGATCACAGGGTTGCGTGCTTATAGGAAGGGCACGGAAGGCCGGCGTTTATTGAGCGTCGACCACCAGAATACCCACCCCAATACCCTGATGTTTTGCTTGTCGATCTGCTCGGCACTGAAGATCTCGTCGGGATACTCGGCTTTGTTATAGCTGCGCAATCGCAATGCATTCCCCGGCATCCGGTGCAGGTATTTGATCCGCAACATCCCGTCATGCTCGATCGCATAAATTTCCCCATCAATAACCTGAGTCAGCCCACGGTCGATCGCAAGCGTCGAACCATCTTCAATCTTTTCGCCCATGCTGTTACCGATCATGTGGGTACAGATAGCATTGGCGTGGTTGATTTCCAGAGAGTCCAGGTGGCTGCGAGGCAGGCGGATGGATTGGCTGGGGTCTTTGACGACGTGAGTTTTGTTGGAGCCCGGGGCGGTGGCTGTTTCTATATAGAAGGGCAATTCGACGTCGATGGACTCGATCACCGTATAGATGCCGCGGATGGCCTGGGCGTCGAAGGTGTTGCCGGACTCGTCGAGCACGCGCAGGCGTGAGGACTCTTTCGGGCCTTCGCCGGTTTTCAGCCAGTCGCTGTTTACAGACAGTAGTCTAGCGACCTCTTCCATGCGGTAGGCGGGCACACCTCGGGTGTACCAGTTGTGGATATTTTGCGCTTCCGTGTCGAAGAAAGCGGCAAATCCTGTGGTTGTGATTTTCGCTGCTTCAAGGAGCGCTTTAAATCGCGGGCCGCTAGTGTTCTTTTTCATAAACACGAGTCTACTGGCGCAGGATGGGGGTTTGAATAAACGATCCGTTCAAATTTCGAGGGAAATTTAAGACTGGATGTAAGGCGCTTTTAGTGGAAATTAAACAAGCAAAAACCGAAGCCAAGAAGCGTTCCACGTACCGTTAAAGGTCAGTGTCTGAGCGGAGCGCCCACAAAAAACCCCGGGTCAACCGGGGTTCTTCTTCAAACGTCGCAGCTAGAAGCTTACCGCGGCTTCTCAGCCTTTATAGGCAGCAACCGACTTGGTGATCGCATCGCGGGCGGCATCTGCGCCGGCCCAGCCTTCGATTTTCACCCATTTGCCTTTTTCGAGATCTTTGTAGTTCGCGAAGAAGTGCTCGATCTGCTGAATCAGCAGCGCAGGCAGGTCGGTGTATTCCTTCACGTCGACGTACAGCTGGGACAGCTTGTCGTGTGGAACCGCAATCACTTTGGCATCGCCGCCGCCGTCGTCGGTCATGTTCAGGATGCCGACTGGACGCGCGCGGATCACCGAACCTGGGGCAACCGGGTAAGGGGTCACGACCAGCACGTCGAGGGGATCACCGTCGTCAGCCAAGGTGTTTGGGATGTAACCGTAGTTGGCCGGGTAGAACATCGGGGTGGCCATGAAACGGTCAACGAACAGGCAATCGCTGTCTTTGTCGATTTCGTATTTGATCGGCGCGTGGTTGGCCGGGATCTCGATCGCGACGTAGATGTCGTTCGGCAGGTCTTTGCCAGCCGGAATCTTGCTGTAGCTCATTGGGCGGTGCCCCCGTTAGTTGACCAAAAACACTTGGCCGGATTGACCAAAAAGTGGCGGCGATTATAGGCATATTCCGCCACCGTTGCTATGTGCCAGAGGTCGTGTAGACCTTAGTCGTGTGCCTGGTAGACCGGGTTCTCGGCCAGAAGTTGCTGCAACCGGGCCAACGGGTCCTGGCGGTAAAACAGCTTCAGCTGCTCATAAACCTGTGGATAAGCCTCGTGCAGCAAATCCGGGGCGCTGAAGAAATACTCGCTGGTGACGGCGAAAAACTCGGCGGGGTTTTCCGCCGCGTACGGGTCGATGGCGGTTTCAGCGTCCGGGTTACGGTCCAGTTGCCGGTCGAGGTCGTCATAGGCCTCTTGCATGACCCTGGCCCAGTCGCTGACGCGCATGTCGGCATGCAGGGGGGGCAGGCCATTGGCGTCGCCGTTGAGCATGTCGAGTTTGTGCGCGAGTTCGTGGATCACCAGGTTGTAGCCTTCCCAGCCACCGCTGGCCATCACGCCGGGCCAGGCGAGGATGATCGGGCCTTGCTGCCAGGCTTCGCCGCTGTGTTCGCCGTCCCATTCGTGTTCGACGCCGCTGGCATCGCGATGGCGCTGGGGGCTGAGGAAATCGTCGGGGTAGAGGATGATTTCGTGAAAGCCCTGATACCAGTTCAGATTGTCCAGATGCAGCAGCGGCAATTGGGCCTGGGCGGCGAGTAGCAGGCGTTGCTCCTGATGGAGTTCGACGCCGGGTAGGGCGGTCAGGTGTTTGTCTTGCAGAAACAATACGCAGGCTTCGCGCAGCCAGCGGTCTTCGGCCGCGCTGATACCGTCGAGAAAGCTCAGGTGATGGCGCACCCGTTGCCACATGTCGTCGGCAATCGGATGCCTGGCAAGGGTGCGCTGGCGCCGCCAGGCGCTAAGGGACCACATCGTGAGTCAGCGGGGTTCGGCTTTGGACGCGGCATTCCCGAGGCGGCTGCGGATCACACTGATGATCATCGGTAGCAGCGACAGCAGGATGATGCCCACTACCAGCAGCGACAGGTTTTTCTTGATGAACGGTACGTTGCCGAAGAAGTAGCCGAGGGTGACCAGGCCGCCCACCCAGAGGATGGTTCCGAGAACACTGAAGGCAAAGAAACGCGGGTAAGGCATTTTGCCGACACCGGCGACGAACGGGGCAAAGGTACGGATGATTGGCAGGAAGCGCGCCAGGGTCACGGTTTTGCCGCCGTGCTTGTCGTAGAAGTCGTGGGTTTGTTGCAGATAGTCGCGGCGGAATATTTTCGAGTTCGGGTTGCTGAACAGTTTTTCGCCGGCGGTGCGGCCGATCACGTAGTTGGTGCTGTCGCCGAGAATCGCCGCCAGCATCAGCAGGCCGCCGAGCAGCACCGGGTCCATGCTGCCACCGGCCGCTACGGCGCCGGCGATGAACAGCAGGGAATCGCCCGGCAGGAATGGCATCACCACCAGACCGGTTTCGCAGAAGATCACCAGAAACAGAATGGCGTAAATCCATGCCCCGTAGTTAGTTACCAGCAGGTCGAGGTAAACATCGAGATGCAGGATAAGGTCGATCGGGTTGAAATCCATGGAAAGCACCTGTGGTGATGGCCCGACTCTGCAGGCCTGTGCGGATGGCTTCGCGTAAGACTACAGCTAAGTGTGATTTTTCTTACGAGCCGGAAGAATGGGCATTATACGGGGTGACAAGTGAAAAACGCGTCGAGTTTGTAGCGGGGGATGTCGATTGATGGACCACAGGACAAGCCTTGTAGCGAGGGGGCTTGCCCCCGTTGGGTTGCGAAGCGACCCCTAAACCAGACGCTGCGGTTCTTCAGGCATACCGCATTCAGCAATTTGCGACTGCTGCGCAGCCGAACGGGGGCAAGCCCCCTCACCACAGGAGTCCGCCTCGCCACCAAGGTGCTTAAATCCCGTCACTGATTGGCAGCACGTAGTTCCTGAACTCGGTGTCTTCCTTGAACCCGATGGATTCGTAGGTTTTCTGCGCGACTTCGTTGTTGCTGCTGGTGGAAACGCGCATGCGCACGGCATTGGTTTCCTTGGCCATTTTTTTCGCGGTGCGGATCAAGTTGTCGGCCACCAACTGGCGGCGGGCGTCTTCGGCGACGTAGATGTCGTTAAGGATCCACACGCGTTTAAGCGAAAGAGACGAAAAGCTCGGGTACAACTGACAAAAACCCATCAGTTTGTTGTTGTCGTCATCGGCCAGGGCCAGGTAGATCACCGATTCCTTGCGCCGCAGGCGTTTCTCGAGGAACGCCCGGGATGAGTCCGGATACGGCAGGGAACCGTAAAACTCACGATATTTGACGAACAACGGGGTCAGCAGGTCGAGGTGTTCGAGGGTCGCTTGAATAATCCGCATGGTAGGTCTCGTCTTCAAGTGGCTGTCTTACGTGGTGACGGCGACGGGAAACCCTGGCGGCCGTGCATCGATCCTGCCTGAAACCTGAATAGAAACGCAATGCGGAAACGGTTCAGGTATCCGACGGGCTCAGTAGGAAATTACCTTTCATGTCCGCACCAATGTCCGACTCCAGCGTCTGAATCTGGGCTTCGTCCTTCAGACTGACCCCCGATAACTGCCGCCGACAGGCTTCGCGCATCAAATACAGCAAGCGGTGTGCCGCCATGCCGTAACTCAAGCCTTCGAGCCGGACATTCGAGATGCAATTGCGATAGGCATCTGTCAGTCCGACTTTGGGATTATAGGTGAAATACAACCCCAGGCTGTCTGGCGAGCTCAAGCCGGGGCGTTCGCCGATCAATATGACCACCATTTTTGCGCCCAGCAGCTCACCAATCTCGTCGGCCACCGCGACTCGGCCCTGTTCCACCAGAATCACCGGCGACAGGGACCAGCCCTCAGCGGCTGTCTGTTCTTCCATGCGCGCCAGAAACGGTAAGGTGTGGCGATGAACGGCCAATGCCGAAAGTCCATCGGCCACCACGACGGCCAGATCCACCCCGCCAGGATGGCTCAGCGCATAGTCGCGCAGGGTCTGCGCCGACTGATCACTCAACTTGCGCCCCAGATCGGGGCGCTGCAGATAGCTGTTCCGGTCCGTGGCGGCGCTGTGCAGCAGCAAACTCTCACGTCCACGCTCGGCCAGTTGTGAACTGAGCCCCCTGTGGTCGAACGGCAGGTGCACCGCATCCCGGGCCTGTGCATGGGCGTACTGAAAATCCAGCTGTGCGCTTGTCGGCATACTGGTGCCTGTACGACCGAGGGCTATACGTGCCGGGGTCAGGCGCCGCAGTTCCAGCAATGGGTTTTGCGGATCGACAGGTGGTTTATCCATCTCAATACTCATCCCAGTTGCGCCATGGCCTGACGGAAGGCCGGCGGCAGGTTGTCGCCGAAGTGAATTTTGCCGTCTGCCTGGGTGAAGATGCCCATGTTCGCCAGCCACTGTTCAAACTCCGGTGCCGGTTTCAGGCCCAAGGTTTTCCGGGCGTAGAGGGCGTCGTGGAACGATGTGGTCTGGTAATTGAGCATGATATCGTCAGAGCCTGGGATGCCCATGATGAAGTTGATCCCGGCCACGCCCAGCAGGGTCAGCAAGGTGTCCATGTCATCCTGATCTGCCTCGGCGTGATTGGTGTAACAGATGTCGCAACCCATGGGCACGCCCAGCAGCTTGCCGCAGAAGTGGTCTTCGAGGCCGGCGCGGATGATCTGTTTGCCGTTGTAGAGGTATTCCGGGCCGATGAAGCCTACGACGGTGTTCACCAGAAACGGTTTGAAATGGCGTGCCACGGCATAGGCGCGGGTTTCGCAGGTCTGTTGATCGATGCCGTGATGGGCGTTGGCCGACAACGCGCTGCCCTGGCCGGTCTCGAAATACATCAGATTCTGGCCCAACGTGCCGCGATTCAGGCTCAAGCCCGCGTCATAGCCTTCCTGCAAAACATTGAGGTTGATGCCGAAACTGGCGTTGGCCGCTTCAGTGCCGGCGATCGACTGGAACACCAGGTCCAGCGGAACGCCGCGGTTCATCGCCTCGATGGAGGTGGTGACGTGGGTCAATACGCAGGCCTGTGTAGGAATTTCGTAGCGCTGGATGATTGCATCGAGCATTTCCAGCATGGCGCAGATCGAAGCGATGCTGTCGGTGGCCGGGTTGATGCCGATCATCGCGTCACCGTTGCCGTACAGCAGGCCATCGAGAATGCTCGCGGCGATGCCGGCCGGTTCGTCGGTGGGGTGATTGGGTTGCAGGCGTGTCGAGAGCCGGCCGCGCAGGCCCAGAGTGCCGCGGAATTTCGTGACCACGCGGATTTTCTGCGCCACCAGCACCAGGTCCTGCACGCGCATGATCTTCGATACGGCGGCGGCCATTTCCGGGGTCAGGCCCGGGGCGAGGGCACGCAGACTCTGTTCGTCGGCGGCGTCGCTGAGCAGCCAATCGCGAAAGCCACCGACAGTGAGGTGGCTGACCGCTTTAAAAGCCTGCTTGTCGTGGGTGTCGATGATCAGCCGGGTGACTTCATCGGTCTCGTAAGGAATCAATACTTCCTGTAGGAAATGAGTCAGCGGGATGTCAGCCAAGGCCATCTGCGCGGCCACGCGCTCGCCATCATTGAGGGCGGCAACGCCGGCCAGAAAGTCCCCGGAGCGCGCCGGGCTGGCTTTGGCCATGACGTCTTTGAGACTGTCGAAGCGGTAGGTCTGGGCGCCGACGGTATGGGCAAATACGGCCATGGTGTCCTCCTGGTTAATTGATGACCTGTAGGAGCGAGGCTTGCCCGCGAAAAACGATAACGCGGTGTATCAGTCAGACCGCATCAAGCCCTTCGCGGGCAAGCCTCGCTCCTACAGGAATGGGGCGCTCCCAAATAGGGCGTGCGCCCGGCGCCGGTGCAATTAGATACCTTCGAGCATCGCATCCGCCGGTGCGTCGGAACGCTGCTTGGCCGTCAGTTGGAAATACAGGTAACCGGCCGCCATGAACCCGAGGAACACACACCCGATCAAGGTGTTGAACCACGCCATCGCCACCAGGCACACCACGGCCAGAAACAGCGCGATCCCCGGCACGATAGGGTAGCCCGGTGCGCGGAAGGTACGTTCCAGGTTCGGCTCGGTTTTACGCAATTTGAACAGGCTCAGCATACTGATGATGTACATCACGATGGCGCCGAATACCGACATGGTGATCATTGCCGCCGTCAGCGTCATGCCCTGCAGGTTGACCAGGCCATCGCTGTAGATTGCCGCGATGCCGATCACGCCGCCCGCCAGAATCGCCCGGTGCGGCGTCTGGAAGCGCGAGAGTTTGGCCAGCCCTTTGGGCAGGTAGCCTGCGCGAGCCAAGGCAAAGAACTGCCGCGAATAGCCAAGAATGATCCCGTGGAAACTCGCCACCAGGCCGAACAGGCCGATCCAGACCAGCATGTGCATCCAGGTCGAATCATTACCGACCACCGCTTTCATCGCCTGAGGCAGCGGATCGTTGATGTTCGACAGTTGGCGCCAGTCGCCGACACCGCCCGCCATCACCATGACGCCGATGGCCAGGAACACCAGGGTCAGAATGCCACTGACGTAAGCCCTGGGAATCGTGCGTTTCGGGTCCTTGGCTTCCTCGGCGGCCATGGCGGCGCCTTCAATGGCGAGGAAGAACCAGATCGCGAAAGGTATTGCCGCAAAGATGCCGGGAATCGAGGCTATGGTGAATTCGTTGGAACCTGACCAGCCATTGAGCACAAAATTGCTGAAGCTGAAGCCCGGGGCGACCACGCCCATGAACACCAGCAATTCGGCGACCGCCAGCACGGTGACCACCAATTCGAACGTGGCTGCGATGCTCACGCCGAGGATATTCAAGCCCATGAACACGAAATAGGCGCCAACAGCGGCGATCTTCGGGTCCAGTTCCGGGTATTGCACGTTGAGGTAGGCGCCGATGGCCATGGCAATTGCCGGTGGCGCAAAGACGAATTCGATCAGGGTCGCAATGCCGGCGATCAGTCCGCCTTTTTCGCCGAAGGCCCGTCGGCTGTAGGCAAACGGCCCGCCAGCGTGGGGAATGGCGGTGGTCAATTCGGTGAAACTGAAGATAAAGCAGGTGTACATCGTCGCCACCATCAGGGCGGTGACGAGAAAACCCAGGGTCCCTGCGGTGCCCCAGCCGTAACTCCAGCCGAAGTACTCGCCGGAAATCACCAGGCCGACGGCAATGCCCCATAGATGCAGGGTGCCGAGTGTGGGTTTGAGCTGTGTAGTAGAAGTCATAAGTCCTCTCTGTCTTTTTTATTGTTTGATCTGTTGGACTTTCGGGTATGGCGTTTTCGTGTGATGCGGGCACGCAAAGCCCATGCCAGACAGGCAGGGCGATGATTTACGGTGCGCTTAAGGGCGCCATCGCGGGCTTGCTCGCGAAAGCGGTTCGAAGGGCGATGCAGAACTGCCTGCATCGCCCCCGGTTTTTAGAAGAAGCCCAACGGATTGATGTCGTAGCTCACCAGCAGGTTTTTGGTCTGCTGATAGTGGTCGAGCATCATCTTGTGGGTTTCACGACCGACGCCAGACTTCTTGTAGCCCCCGAACGCGGCGTGCGCCGGGTACAGGTGGTAGCAGTTGGTCCACACACGACCGGCCTTGATGGCGCGGCCCATGCGGTAGGCGCGGTTGATGTCGCGGGTCCAGAGGCCGGCGCCCAGGCCGAACTCGGTGTCGTTGGCAATGGCCAGGGCTTCGGCTTCGTCTTTGAAGGTGGTGATGCTCACCACCGGGCCAAAGATTTCTTCCTGGAACACGCGCATTTTGTTGGTGCCCTTGAGCAGGGTCGGCTGGATGTAATACCCGGTCGCCAGGCTGCCCTCGAGTTTTTCCACCTTGCCACCGGTCAGCAGTTCGGCGCCTTCGCCCTTGGCGATTTCCAGGTACGAAAGGATTTTGTCGAATTGCTGCTCGGACGCCTGGGCGCCGACCATGGTGTCGGTGTCCAGCGGGTCGCCCCGTTTGATTTGCAGGACTTTGTTCATGACCACTTTCATGAACTCGTCGTAGATCGACTCCTGTACCAGGGCGCGGGACGGGCAGGTGCAGACTTCGCCCTGGTTGAAGAATGCCAGCACCAGGCCTTCGGCGGCTTTTTCGATGAAGCTTGGCTCGGCCTTCATGATGTCTTCGAAGAAGATGTTCGGCGACTTGCCACCCAGCTCCACGGTGGACGGAATGATGTTTTCGGCGGCGCATTTCATGATGTGCGAGCCGACTGGAGTCGAGCCGGTGAAGGCGATCTTGGCGATGCGCTTGCTGGTGGCCAGGGCTTCCCCGGCTTCTTTGCCGAAGCCTTGCACCACGTTGAGCACGCCGGGCGGCAGCAGGTCGCCGATCAGTTCCATCAGCACGGTAATGCCCAGCGGGGTTTGCTCGGCAGGCTTGAGCACGATGCAGTTACCGGCGGCGAGGGCCGGGGCGAGTTTCCAGGCAGCCATCAGGATCGGGAAGTTCCACGGGATGATCTGCCCGACCACGCCCAGCGGTTCATGGATGTGATAGGCCACGGTGTTGCCGTCAATCTCGGCGGCGCTGCCTTCCTGGGCGCGGATGCAACCGGCGAAGTAGCGGAAGTGGTCGGCGGCCAGCGGGATGTCGGCATTGAGGGTTTCGCGCACGGCCTTGCCGTTGTCCCAGGATTCGGTGATCGCCAGCAGTTCCAGGTTCTGTTCGATGCGGTCGGCGATTTTCAGCAGCACCAGCGAGCGCGCCTGGGCGGACGTGGCGCCCCAGGCATCGGCGGCGGCATGGGCAGCGTCCAGGGCCTTTTCGATGTCTTCGGCTGTGGAACGCGGGAATTCGGCAATCGGTTGGCCGTTGACCGGCGACGTATTGGTGAAGTACTGACCTTTGACAGGCGCGACGAACTCGCCGCCGATGTAGTTACCGTATTTGCTCTTGAACGAAACGATAGCGCCTTCAGTACCGGGGTGAGCGTAACGCATGATGGGTTTCTCCTTGGCTTTTGTGCTTATAAGGGAGGACGCGCTAAAGCGCTGCATTAAGCGTAGAGCAAAGGTCGGGCCAGCGCCTTGCAGGTCAGGTAAATCAAGGCCTTGCGTGTTTTTTGTCGGACGGGTGGGCAGTGTTTGTGACGCTTGCGGTACAGCCCGTGTGACACTTTGTACCGTTTGTGGCGCAGGCTGTGACTGGCGGGTCTTGCCAGCATTGCAATGCTGGCCAGGCTGGAGGATGCTCGAACCTCCCTCCTTGTAGGAGCGAGGCTTGCCCGCGAAGGCCATGATTCGGTTTGCCTGATGCACCGCGTTATCGTTCTTCGCGGGCAAGCCTCGCTCCTACACGGGGATGTAAACCGCTCGGGGAGAATAATAAGAAATGCACGACAACCATTTGAGTCGCCATGCCCAGCAAGTGCTGACCGTGACCCAAGGCAAATCCCACCTGCACGGTCCCGGCAGCGATCCATCCATTGCCCGTTCCTGGCTACGTTGTCTTGAGGACTATCACCTCGACCCGGCCCTGACCATGGCGCCGACGGTGCTCGAACATGGCCGCGTGCTGGAAAGCCGCGAACGTTTGCAGCAAGTGCTGCAGATCGCCGGCAACGAAATGACCAGCCTCCACCAGCAACTTTCCGGCGCCGGCCACGCGGTGTTGCTGACCGATGCTCGCGGGGTGATCCTCAACTGTGTCACTGCGCCTACCGAACGGAAGATTTTCGAGCGCGCCGGCCTTTGGCTCGGCGCTGACTGGAGCGAAGCCTGCGAAGGTACCAACGGCATCGGCACCTGCCTGGTGGAGCGTCAGTCCCTGACCATCCACCAGGACGAACATTTTCGTGGCCGACATACCGGCCTGACCTGCTCGGCAAGCCCGGTGTTCGATCCTCACGGCGAGCTGCTGGCGGTGCTCGACGTGTCTTCGGCGCGTCACGAGGTTTCGCGTCAGAGCCAGTTCCACACTATGGCCCTGGTCAATCTGTCGGCGAAGATGATCGAGAGCTGCTATTTCCTGCGTTACTTCGACAATCAATGGTTGCTGCGTTTTCACCTGCAGGCCGAATCTGTCGGGTTGTTCAGCGAAGGGTTGCTGGCGTTTGACGGGGAAGGGCGGATTTGTGCAGTGAACCAGAGTGCGCTGAATTTGCTGGGGCATATTCGTGGTGGGCTGTTGGGTAAACCGGTGGAGGCATTTTTCGACTGCTCGCTGGATGAATTGCTCGGCCGTGCGAGCGCCAATGCCAGCGCCAGTTGGCCATTGCGCACCCGTGACGGGCGGCGGTTGTTTGCCGTATTGCGCGGGCAGCCGCGCAGTATTCCGGTGCCGGTGGTGCAAAGCCCGATGGTTGCCGAGCGCCCGCGCTTGTCAGGCATTTGCCTGGGCGATGCCGCGCTGCAGGAGGATTTCCGCAAGGCCTTGCGCGTGTTTGAACGGGACGTGCCCTTGCTCATCAATGGCGAAACCGGCTCAGGTAAGGAGGCCTTCGCCAAAGCCGTGCATCAGGCCAGTCAACGGGCAGCAAAATCGTTCGTCGCCCTCAATTGCGCGGCGATCCCCGAAAGCCTGATCGAGAGCGAACTGTTCGGCTATCGCGGCGGCAGCTTCACCGGTGCCCGCAAAGAAGGCATGCGCGGCAAGTTGCAGCAGGCCGATGGCGGGACGTTGTTCCTCGATGAAATCGGTGACATGCCGCTGAGCATGCAGACCCGTCTATTAAGGGTGCTGGAAGACCGTCAGGTGGTGCCGATTGGCGGTGAGCCGGAATCGGTCAATGTACGGATCATCAGCGCCACGCACCGCAATCTGCTTGAACGGGTGCAGGACGGCAGTTTCCGCGAGGATTTGTATTACCGGCTCAATGGGCTGGAGGTTGCGTTGCCGGCGCTGCGTGAGCGCGCTGACAAATCACAGTTGCTCGACTTTTTGCTGGCCGAGGAAGCGGGCGGGGAGACGGTGCTGATTGATGCTCCGGCGCGGCAGGCCTTGCTGGATTTTGCCTGGCCGGGGAACGTGCGGCAGTTACGCAATGTGCTGCGGACCCTGGCGGCATTGTGTGATGGCGGCCGGATCGGGTTGGAGGATCTGCCGGCGATGATCCGTCAGGCCCGGCCGGTGACGGCGTCGGCGGTCGAGGAGCCGTCCGAGTATCCGCTGGACGATGCCGAGCGGTTGACGTTGCTGACGGTGCTGGAACAGCAGCGCTGGCATATGACGCATACCGCTGAACAGCTGGGTGTCAGCCGCAATACCCTCTACAGAAAGCTGCGCAAACACGGTATTGCCCGCTAGATACACCGGATCCTGCCCCTGTAGGAGCGAGGCTTGCCCGCGAAGCTTTTGGCGTAGTCGAGGACGCCTTCGCGGGCGAGCCTCGCTCCTACAGGTTCTGCGGTGATTTCAAACTCTGAGTGCGATTTTTCCCTCCCTACGCTAACCTGCGGCCATGTTTTACGAGGTCGACTATGCACATTCATATTCTTGGTATTTGCGGCACTTTCATGGGTTCGATGGCGGTTCTGGCCAAAGAGCTGGGCCATCACGTGACGGGCTCCGATGCCAACGTCTATCCGCCAATGAGCACTCAGCTGCAAGCCCAGGGCATTGAGTTGACCCAAGGTTACGACCCGGCGCAGCTCGATCCGGCCCCGGACCTGGTGGTGATCGGCAATGCCATGTCCCGCGGCAACCCGGCCGTCGAATACGTGCTGAACAAGGGCCTGCCGTACGTCTCCGGCCCGCAATGGCTTGCCGATCACGTGTTGCAAGGCCGCTGGGTGCTGGCGGTTGCCGGCACTCACGGCAAAACCACCACCAGCAGCATGCTTGCCTGGGTCCTGGAGCACGCGGGCATGAGCCCGGGGTTCCTGATCGGCGGCGTGCCGCAGAATTTCTCGGTGTCGGCGCGTTTGGGCGGCACGCCGTTCTTCGTGATCGAAGCCGACGAATACGACAGCGCGTTCTTCGACAAGCGCTCGAAATTCGTTCACTACCGTCCGCGCACGGCGATCCTGAATAATCTTGAGTTCGATCACGCTGATATCTTCCCCGATCTGCCGGCCATCGAGCGGCAGTTCCACCATTTGGTTCGGACCATCCCGAGTGAAGGCCTGGTGATTCATCCGACCACCGAGCCGGCCTTGCTGCGCGTCATCGAAATGGGCTGCTGGACCCCGGTGCAAACCACCGGTGCCGGCGGTCAGTGGCAAGTCAAACTGCTCAGTGAAGACGGTTCGAAATTCGAAGTAATGTTCGAAGGCGCCGTTCAAGGCGTGGTCGAGTGGGACATGACCGGTCAACACAACGTCGCCAACGCCTTGGCCACCTTGGCCGCTGCGCGTCACGTCGGCGTAGTACCGTCGATGGGTATAGCGGCACTGAGCGCGTTCAAAAGCGTGAAGCGCCGGATGGAAAAAGTCGCGGAAGTCCGTGGCATCACCATTTACGACGATTTCGCTCACCACCCGACCGCCATCGCCACCACCCTCGACGGTCTGCGCAAACGTATTGGCGATGCGCCGCTGATCGCGATCATCGAGCCGCGCTCCAACTCCATGAAGCTCGGCGCTCACCGCGATGGCTTGCCGGAAAGTGTGGTCGATGCCGATCAGGTGATCTGGTATTCGCCAGCCAACCTCGGTTGGGACCTGGGCGCCACTGCGGCGTTGTGCACCGTGCCGTCGATCGTCAGCGATTCGCTGGAAGGCATCATCGAGCGCGTGAAGAGCCAGGCTCAGCCCGGCACTCACGTGGTGATCATGAGCAACGGCGGCTTCGGCGGCCTGCACGGCAAATTGGCCGAGGCGCTGCAATGAACAACGGTCCGGAACGCATCACGCTGGCGATGACCGGCGCTTCGGGCGCCCAGTACGGCTTGCGCCTGCTCGACTGCCTGGTGCGTGAAGACCGCGAGGTGCACTTCCTGATTTCCAAGGCCGCGCAACTGGTGATGGCCACCGAGACCGATGTCTCGCTGCCGTCGAAACCGCAGATGATGCAAGCCTTCCTCACTGAATACACCGGCGCCGCCGCCGGGCAGATTCGGGTATATGGCAAGGAAGACTGGATGTCGCCGGTGGCTTCGGGCTCTGGCTCGCCAGCGGCGATGGTGGTGGTGCCGTGTTCCACCGGAACCTTGTCGGCTATCGCGACCGGGGCCTGCAATAACTTGATCGAACGGGCGGCCGACGTGACCTTGAAGGAGCGCCGCCAGCTGATTCTGGTACCGCGCGAGGCGCCGTATTCGAGCATTCATCTGGAGAACATGCTCAAGCTGTCCAACATGGGCGTGACTATTCTGCCGGCGTCACCGGGCTTCTATCACCAGCCGCAGACCATTGATGACTTGATCGACTTTGTCGTGGCGCGAATTCTCAACTGTTTGAATATCCCGCAAGACATGCTGCCGCGTTGGGGCGAACACCATTTGAGCAGTGATGAATAAGCTGCTGATTATCCTGCTGGCTTTGCAATTGGCGGGCTGCGCCACCGCGCGCACCCTTGATGCGGCCAAGCCTGGAGCGCCGGTGGTGTATTCGGGGACGCGTCTGGATTTGTATGCGCTGAATGGCGGCTGCTGCGCCATGGACAGATTTGGCGCCGAAGCGCCGAGTTATCCGGCTGTTGACCTGCCGGCCAGTGCATTGCTCGACACACTGCTGTTGCCGCTGTCGTTGTTGACGGTGATTGGCGTGAGTTTTCAAGCGACTGGCGGATTGTAAAAAGCCCTGTGGCGAGGGGGCTTGCCCCCGTTGGGTCGCGCAGCGGCCCTCCGTTTCTTCAGCTGCACTGAATCGCCTGGATTTGCGGCTGCTTCGCAGCCGAACGGGGGCAAGCCCCCTCGCCACAGGTCCGCTGAATTACTTGCCCAATTTGCGCAACTCATCCGACTCGACAATCCGCACGCCATCCTGCTCTTCCAGCGCCAGGCGCCACATGGCGCGGGCCAGTTGGCAGGCTTCGATGCCGTGGTATTTGCCCGGAATCAATTTCGACAATGGGCCGGCAACCCGCTCGCCCAGTCGCGGCTCGACGCGATCGCCCAGCAACAGCGAAGGCCGGCAAATGGTCAGCTGCGGCCAATTCTGAGCGCGCAATGCGTGTTCCATCTCGCCTTTGACCCGGTTGTAGAAAATCGAGGATCTGCGATCGGCACCCAAGGCGCTGATCACGATCAAGTGCCGTGCGCCCATTTCCCGCGCACGTTTGGCGAAGGCCACGACCATGTCCAGGTCCACCGCGCGAAACGCTTGCTCGGAGCCGGCCTGCTTGATCGTGGTGCCGAGGCAGCAGTAGGCAATGTCGACGCGACCGTTCAATTGGGGCAAAAACACCGCCGGGTCGCCAACCGGGTTTTCCAGGTGAGGATGCTCGGCCAGTGGCCGGCGTGAGGGGGCTAATACCCGTGTAATCGTTGGCTCGTTGAGTAGACGGTCAAGCAAATGTTCACCGGTTAACCCGGTAGCTCCGGCAAGCAATACATGCTGAGGCGTCAAGTACATAGTCATTCCCCCTTGATACTATTCAGCTTAGTTGCTCTTTTCATCCTTGCTGATAGAGACACTTTGCAGTGCCTTTCGTGCCTGTTGTTTACGCAACAACTGCCAATGACTGAGAACGGTTTTCGGCGCCCAGATCTGTGGCTCGGAAGCTTCGAAGCTGTCGGCCAGTTCACGCTCGGCCACGGTGGCGCTGGCCAGTTTGAAGGCTTGCTCCAGATCGTCGGTCTGGTTCAGCGCCTGGGCGAACAGCGCGTCGCCGAAATAAGTGAAGTTGGCTTCCTCCGAACATCCAAAGGACACTCGATCGGCGCGCGAAGCGGTCATGATCAGGGTGCGTTCGTCCTTGAGAGCGGGGATGAAACCACCGGAATAGCAGGATGAAATCACGATGATCTTGTCACGCTTCTTCAGGGGGGCGAGGACGGCGGCGAGCTCATCGGCCGGCAGGTCGGCCAGTTCCATGCGGGGCTGGTCGAGCACCAGTTCGTGTTCACTGGAGCCGTGGCTGGTCAGGTAAATGAACAGCAAGTCTTCCGGGCCGCTGCGTTCGGCCAGGGTCTGGGCGGCGCGGCGCAGGTTTTCCCGAGTGGCCATCGGCCGGTCGCCCAGGTGGTCGCGATGGTTGACCAGGCGGATCTGGCCGAAGGCGCCGAAACGGCTGGCGAGCATGTTGGCGACGTAGTCGGACTCGCGCAGGAACACGCTCTGCTTGCCGTCGCCGCCCAGGGTCAAGGTGTACAGTTCGACCGCCGGGGTCGAGGCCGGGACGTTGGCCAGTGCATCGTCGAGCAAGCGCCCCTGGGCCAACAAGCCGAGTTCGAGAGGGTCGGGCAGCAGCTTGCCGTCGGCGTCGCGCACGCGCTGACTATTGACCCAGGTGCCGCTCTGCACCGTGCCATCGGTCAGCACCAAAGTACCTCGGCCCTGATAGTTGTCGCCATCGAACTGGCCAACATAGAAACTGCCATCGGCCAGGTTCAAGCGACCCTGACCGGTGAAACGCCAATCGCTGAAGTGACCGATGTAGTGACTGCCATCGGCACCAATCAGCTCGCCCTTGCCGCTGAGCACGCCTTCCTTGAACTGACCGAGCCAGACATCGCCATCGGCGTTCTCGTAGCGGCCCTTGCCGTGCAGTTGATTGTTCTTGAAACCGCCGACATAGATATCGCCATCGGCGCTGTTAAAGGTGCCATTGCCTTCCAGCTGGCCGTTAACGAAGTGCCCGGTGAACTGATTGCCGCTGGCATCGCTGCGCTGGCCTTCGCCGTTGGGTTTGCCGTGGGCGAATTGACCCTGGTACTGGCTGCCGTCTGCGAGTTCCAGACGACCGAGCCCTGAATATTGATCGGCCTTGAATTCGCCGCGGTAAGTCATGGCGTTTTCTTTGAGGGTGCCTTCACCGTCGCGTCTGCCCGCCTTGAAACCGCCGGTGTAGCTGCTGCCAGTGGTGGTCAGCGTGCCTTGGCCGTCGAATAGCCCTTGCTGGAATTGCCCGCGATAGACCTCGCCATTGCTGCCATGCCATTCGCCCTGGCCATGCCATTGGCCTTTGTCGAACTGGCCGGCGTACCAACTGCCGTTCGGGTAATCGATGCGGCCTTCACCTTGCAGCAAACCATTGACCAGATCACCGCGATAGCGTCCGCCGTCCGGCAGGCGGGCATCGGGGGGCAACAGCGATTCGCCATCGCCGCAAGCGGTGAGCAGCAGGGTCAGAGCAAGGAGTGCAAGTGGGCGCATAGCGGGATCCGGGCAATTAGGCGACCGAGTATGCCGCAGCTATGTGTCGCATTTATAGAGACACGGCACAGACACGGCGCGAAACAGCGTGAGCTGCTTCGCATCCGGGATGCTTTACACGAAGCAGAGGGACAGTGGCTCGGCGATATATGCCGGTTTGTCCGACCCTTCGATTTCAAGCGTGGCGGTTGCCTTGAGCAACCATTGGCCGGGTTTCTTCTCGATGACGTCGTTCATGTCAACCTTGAGTCGAACCCTGGAATTGACCTTCACAGGCTGGATGAAACGCACGCTGTCCAGACCATAGTTGACTACCATCTTTGCGCCTTCGGGCAGGATGAGGATGTCTTCCATCAGTTTGGGGATCAGCGACAACGACAGGAAACCATGGGCGATGGTGCTGCCAAAAGGTGTTTGCGCGGCTTTGACCGGGTCGACATGGATGAACTGATAATCACCTGTGGCTTCTGCGAACAGGTTGATGCGTTCCTGGTCGATGGTGAGCCATTCGGAACGTCCGAGTTCCTTGCCGACATAATCTTTGAGCTCTGCAACTGGAACATAGGGCATTGAGACTCTCCTTGGGTCATCGGTTTTATAGTTTTCGGGTGGGGGGATTTGACCTCCCTGCGAACCACTTTAGATCAACATGGCAAATTGCTCCGGTCAACTGTCCATGCTTTTGGCGAATGCCGATTCATAGCGTTGGCGTGCTTATAATGCCGGGCCCCTTCTTTGTGGGGAACGCGCGCGGGAGGTGTGGATGTTGTTACGTGGCCTGACTTGGCTGGTGCTGTTTCAATTGCTTGGCACCGCCCTCAATCATCTGTTTTTGCCGGTACTGCCGGGGCCGATCATTGGCCTGTTGCTGTTGCTGGGATATCTGATTATCCGCGGTCAAGTCGGTGAACCCCTGAACCTCGCTGCCAGCAGCCTGTTGCGTTACCTGCCGTTGCTGCTGGTGCCACCGGCCGTGGGCGTGATGGTTTACGCCGCCGACATTGCCGCGGATTTCTGGGCGATCACCGGTGCGTTGGTGTTGTCGCTGCTGCTATCGATGGCCTTCGCCGGCGTATTGATGCAGCGCCTGGTCAAGCCTCACGCTCATCATGAGGACGACCAATGATTTTCGATTGGCACGGCGCCTGGGCGTCGGTGATTCATCATCCATTGTTCGGTATCGGCATTACGTTGGGCGCGTATCAATTGGTGCTGGCGGCATACGAGAAAACCCGCTGGATTTTTCTGCAACCAGTTCTGGTCTCCATGTTGCTGGTCATCGTTGTCCTGGTGGGTTGCGGCCTGAGCTACGCCGAATACCGCAAGAGCACCGAGATCCTCAGCATCTTGCTCGGGCCGGCCACTGTTGCGCTGGCGGTACCGCTGTACCTCAACCTGCGACGGATCCGGCAGTTGTTCTGGCCGATATTTACTACGCTGGTGATAGGTGGTGTAGTCGCCACGGGCATGGGGGTGTTGCTGGGCTGGTGGTTCGGTGCCGAACACATGATCCTGATGACCATGGCGCCCAAATCGGTCACCTCGCCGATTGCCATGCTGGTGGCGGAGCAGATTGGTGGCGTCGCGGCGTTGGCGGCGGTGTTCGTGTTGATTACCGGAGTGATTGGGGCGATCTTCGGGCCGAGTCTTTTGACCCGCCTCGGTGTCCACAGCCCGGAGGCCCGCGGCATGGCCCTGGGCATGACCGCCCACGCCGTCGGCACTTCGGTGGCCTTGCAGGAAAGTGAAGAGTGCGGTGCCTTTGCGGCACTGGCGATGAGTCTGATGGGCGTGGCCACGGCGGTGTTCCTGCCGTTGGCGGTGTCGATGGTGGTGTAAGGAAATGTCTATGAGTCTGCCGCTTTTTCCGCTGAACACGGTGTTGTTTCCGGATTGCATCCTCGACTTGCAGATCTTCGAGGCGCGCTACCTGGACATGATCGGTCGCTGCATGAAACAGGGCGGCGGCTTCGGCGTGGTGTGCATCCTCGACGGCGAAGAAGTCGGCATCGCCCCCGAAGGCTACGCACGGGTGGGGTGCGAGGCGCTGATCACCGACTTCCACCAGCAGGACAATGGCCTGCTGGGCATTCGGGTGAAGGGCGGGCGGCGTTTTCATGTGGTGCGCACCGAGGTGCAGCGCGACCAGTTGATCGTTGCCGACGTCGAGTGGCTGGAAGACGAGCCCGAGCAACCGCTACAGGATGAGGACGCCGACCTGGTCGCGCTGCTCAAGGCTTTGGCGGAACACCCGATGGTCGAAGCGCTGAGCATGGGCACCGAAGCGACGGGGCAACAGTCGCTGGCCAACCAGTTGGCGTATCTGTTGCCGTTTGCCGAGGTGGACAAGATAGACCTGCTGCAACTTGATGATCCGCAGCAGCGCCTGGATGCGATTCAGGCGTTACTGGATGAGTTGCAGGGTGAGTTGTTTACCTGACGTGCGCTAAAAAGATCGCAGCCTTCGGCAGCTCCTACATTAAATTGGCGTACACCCTGTAGGAGCTGCCGAAGGCTGCGATCTTTTGATCTTTTGATCTTTTCAGTACGCGTATCTCAACATCGCATGCGGCATATGCCTCAATACAAAGAAACCGAACAACGCCACCAACGACGGCAGTACCAGCCACCAGATTTTCGGTGGCATGGCGTTGAGCGTTGACTGACGCTGACTCAGCCACAGGCTCGCCGCACACACGCACGCCGCCAACATCGCGCCGGCCAGTACATCGGTCGGCCAGTGCGCACCCAGGTACACCCGTGACAAGGCAATCATCAGCGCCGGCAAGCAGCCCACCAATAACCAGGTCAGGCGCATGCGCGGCGGTTGTCCGCGCCCGGCCAGCACCGCGAGCGTCAAGAACAATGCGAAAGAGCCCGAGGCATGGCCGCTGGGCATGCTGTAGCTGGTCAGTGGATCACTCAGCACTTCCGGGCGCACGCGGGCAAAAAAGTGCTTGGTCGCGGTGTTGCCCAGAGCGGTGAACAGCAGGGTGCAGCCGGCGAAGAGCGCGTGTCGCCATTGTCGTGTCAGCAACAGCAAGACGGTCAGCAGCGCGCTGAGCATAAACATGTTGCGGAATTCGCCAATCAACGTGAACACCACCGCCACTTCATCGAGCGCCGGGCTGCGGTGTTCCTGTATCAGGGTCATCAATCCTTGGTCGAGGGCGGTCAGGTGCGGATAGCCAATGAACAGACCGATCAGGATCGACAGGCTCATGCTGCTGATCCAGATGGTCGCCCGGCGATGGCGGCGCAGGCTGCTGTTTGCGCTCAGACCGACCATCACCGCAATGCTGCCGGCGACAATCCCGGCTTCAAGCCAGAAACCTTCCGGCAATGGCAGGCGGATTGCCGCCCCGGTGGCCCAGCCCGGCAGGAGATAGGCGAGGCTCCAGCCCGCGGCAGCCAACAGGCTGACGACGGCGAAGCGCGGGAAGGGCATGTCGCACATCCCGGCAACCATCGGTAGCATCGGCCGCAAGGGGCCGATAAAGCGGCCGACCAACAGGCTGGCGATGCCATAACGCTGGAAATACGCCTCGGCCCCGGCCATCCATTCCGGATGATGGCGCAATCCCGGCAGGCGACGGATGTTCTGGTGGAAATGTCGTCCTAAAAAGTACGAAACGATATCGCCCAGCACGCCGCCGAGGAAACCCAGTAGCAGCGTTTCACCCAATG
The DNA here is from genome assembly GCF_000282555.1 of Pseudomonas sp. GM102. Classification (NCBI taxonomy): domain Bacteria; kingdom Pseudomonadati; phylum Pseudomonadota; class Gammaproteobacteria; order Pseudomonadales; family Pseudomonadaceae; genus Pseudomonas; species Pseudomonas sp. GM102. Next base: position 27,609 of record NZ_AKJB01000002.1, read on the forward strand.
ACAATGCGCCACTGCCGGCCAGCACCGCCACGGCAAACAGCAAAACTGTGCCGGGCACGATCAGTCCGGCAATCGCCAGGCATTCAATGCAAGCCACTATGAACACTGCCGCGGCCAACCACTGCGGATTGACCGTCAGCCAACCGGTCACGCTATCGAGCCATGGGCCCATAAAAACAACTCCATCTGATTCAATTGGCCCTTGGTGGGCGAACACAATTTAAACAACACCATAAAACCCTGTGGGAGCGGGCTTGCCCGCGATGGCGCCGGGACAGTCAGCATTGATGTCGACCGGTATGGCCCTATCGCGGGCAAGCCCGCTCCCACAAGGATCTCCTTTGCATCAAGATTCAGCAGCTGTCAGGACAACAAAAAATAATCGCGCCCTTCGACTTGTCCCCGGCGCAATGGGTTGCGCGTGCAATAAGGCGCATAAGCCGCATCGACGAAACGGTACATCAAATGTTCGTCGCGCCCGTGGGGAATGCCCAGGCGTGTGGTCTGGATGATGTGGCCGGGCGCTGGCCCGACATCTTCCACCAGCAGCACTTCATGGTCGAAGCGTTTGGCGTCCCAGACTGGCACCTTCAGCCCCAGTGCCTTGCAAAGCAGCGTCTGCCCGGCACACAGCTTTTGCGAGGGGCGAGGGCGGCCCCGGGCATCGGGATTGTTCAATAGCATTTGCGCCAGGCTCGCCGGCCCGCTCAGTTCGTCGACCCATGGATAGGCGGATTTGATCAACACTGCGTTGCCGGGGCCCTGAGCGCTGAAGTTCAACGAATCGCCGCCGCGGGCGTAATACATATAGATGTGGCCGCCATCCAGAAACAAAGCCTTACGCTTTTCTGTGTAGCCAAGGGAGGCGTGGCTGCCTTTTTCTTCGCAGTAATAGGCTTCGGTTTCGATGATCCGGGCACTGAGCCACAGGTCGCCGACCTTATGGCGGATGATTTTGCCCAGTAAATCCCGGGCCAGCGTTTGGGCGTCGCGGTCAAAAAATGCATCCGGCAGCCCCGTGGGCTGGCGCGTAGTGGATGCAGAAACAGGCAGGTTGGTCATGATGAACAGCGTTTATCAGGGCTGATTGAGTCGTGATGATAACAATATGCAACTTAATCACGGCTGAACGTCGGCAAATTGCCCTCCATTTCGACCATCCGCCCGTCACCGCTGTTAGTCCCGGGACGCGACAGCTATAATCTGCCGCTTTACTCTTTACCAAGACCTTAGCAAAGACCATTGCAGACCATGACTGAGTCCGTTCTTGACTACATGACCCGTTTGGGTCGCGCCGCCCGCGAAGCTTCCCGCGTGATCGGCCGTGCCAGCACCGCGCAGAAAAACCGCGCCTTGCAGGCGGCGGCCAATGCACTGGACGCTGCACGCGCCGAACTGACGGCTGCCAATGAACTGGATTTGGCCGCCGGCCGCGCCAACGGTCTGGAGCCTGCTCTGCTGGAACGCCTGGCACTGACCCCGGAGCGCATCGACGGCATGATCGTCGGTTTGCGTCAGGTCGCGGCACTGCCGGACCCGGTGGGTGCGATCCGCGACATGAGTTATCGCCCGTCTGGTATCCAGGTCGGCAAGATGCGCGTGCCATTGGGCGTGATCGGGATCATCTACGAATCACGGCCGAACGTGACCATCGATGCCGCCAGCCTGTGCCTTAAGTCAGGCAACGCGACCATCCTGCGTGGCGGCTCCGAGGCGATTCATTCCAACCGTGCCATTGCCGCCTGCATCCAGCGCGGCCTGGCCGAGGCCGGTCTGCCGGCCGCCGTAGTGCAAGTGGTCGAAACCACCGACCGTGCTGCTGTCGGCGCATTGATCACCATGCCGGAATACGTCGACGTTATCGTGCCCCGCGGCGGCCGTGGCCTCATCGAACGGGTCAGTCGCGATGCCCGCGTGCCCGTGATCAAGCACCTGGACGGCATTTGTCACGTCTACGTCAGCGCCCACGCCGATCTGCCGAAAGCCCAGCGCATTGCGTTCAATGCCAAGACTTACCGTTACGGTATCTGTGGCGCCATGGAAACCCTGCTGGTGGATCAGGCAGTCGCCAATGAGTTTCTGCCGTCGATGGCTGCCCAGTTCCGCGAAAAAGGCGTCGAACTGCGTGGTTGCGAACGCACCCGGGCAATCATCGAGGCTGTTGCGGCCACTGATGAAGACTGGCACACCGAATACCTGGCGCCGATCCTTTCGATTCGCGTGGTCGACGGTCTGGATCAGGCCATCGAGCACATTAACAAGTACGGCTCCCATCACACCGATTCGATCGTCAGCGAAAACCTGGCCGACACCCGGCGTTTCGTGGCTGAAGTCGATTCGTCTTCGGTAATGATCAACACGCCGACGTGCTTCGCCGATGGCTTCGAATACGGATTGGGTGCCGAGATTGGCATTTCTACTGATAAGCTGCACGCCCGCGGCCCGGTGGGCCTTGAAGGGCTGACCTGCGAGAAGTACATCGTGGTCGGTGACGGTCAGTTGCGCGGCCAGGAGTCGGTCTGACTTGGGCGACTTCGACCCGTCAGTCCAAGTGACCGCCAGCGAGCCCCAGCCTCGACGCATTGGCGTGCTGGGCGGGACCTTCGACCCGGTGCACATCGGCCATTTGCGCGGTGCATTGGAAGTCGCCGAATCGCTGGCGCTCGACGAGTTGCGTCTGACACCCAGTGCCAGGCCGCCTCATCGCGGCACGCCGCAGGTGTCGGCGAAGGACCGTCTGGCGATGGTCAAGTGCGCGGTGGCCGGTGTGCCACCGTTGGTGGTGGACGCCCGCGAATTGCAGCGGGACAAACCGTCCTACACTATCGATACCCTGGAACTGATGCGCGCCGAATTGGCCGCCCCAGACCAGGTTTTTCTACTTTTGGGCTGGGACGCATTTTGCGGCCTGCCCACTTGGCACCGCTGGGAAGAGTTGCTCCAGCATTGCCACATCCTGGTGCTGCAACGCCCGGATGCCGACAGCGAACCGCCGGATGCCTTGCGCAATCTGTTGGCGGCACGCTCGGTGAGCGACCCGCTGGCCCTCAAAGGGCCGAGCGGACAGATTGCATTCGTCTGGCAGACGCCGCTCGCGGTATCCGCCACCCAGATCCGTCAACTGCTGGCCAGCGGTAAGTCGGTACGTTTCCTGGTGCCCGACGCGGTCCTGGCCTACATCGATGCGCACGGACTTTACCGTGCGTCGAACTGAAGAAGGGTGCGCTTCAAGGCACGTGAATGCGTGTATCGAAGCGCCCGAACATACGAGCAAAACGAGTTTTATATGACTGACAAAGACGTAAGCAAAGTAAAGCGCAAAGGCACGTTCAAGAGCGCCCCGCTGCCAGTAGAGGCCCCCACCGGACCGGAGCTGCGCGGTGAAGAGCTGGTCAAGGTTGCCGTAGCGGCCCTGGAAGACGTCAAGGCCCAGGACATTCAGGTGATCGACGTTCGTGAAAAGCAGAGCATCACGGACTTCATGATCATCGCGACCGGTACTTCCAACCGCCAGATCGGCGCGATGCTGGACAAGGTCCGCGAGGCCGTCAAGGCTCAGGGCGTCAAGCCGCTGGGTGAAGAAGGCAAGGGTGACAGCGACTGGGTGTTGCTGGACATGGATGACGTCATCGTGCACATGATGACTGCTTCGGCTCGTCAGTTTTACGACCTGGAGCGTCTGTGGTCTGGTGCAGAACAGAGCCGTGCTCTGAACGCGGCTCACCACAGCCCGGAAAACACCCACGAGCATTTCATCAAGCTCAACAAAGACCAGCAATAAGGGAACGCTGTGCGACTGCGACTGATCGCCGTCGGTTCACGCATGCCCAAATGGGTGGAAGAAGGCTGGCATGAATATGCCAAGCGTCTTCCGTCCGAGCTGGCGCTGGAACTGGTGGAAATTCCGCTCAACACTCGCGGCAAGAACGCCGACGTGGCGCGCTTTATCCGTCAGGAAGGCGAAGCCATGCTGGCCAAGGTCGGGCCGAATGAGCGCATTGTCACCCTCGAAGTCCACGGCAAGCCCTGGAGCACCGAGCAACTGGCGGTCGAACTCGATCGCTGGCGGCTGGACTCGCGCACGGTGAATTTCATGGTCGGCGGCCCCGAAGGGCTGGCGCCGGAAGTCTGTGCCCGGGCGGATCAACGCTGGTCGTTGTCACCGTTGACGTTGCCGCACCCGCTGGTGCGGATTCTGATCGGCGAACAGCTGTATCGTGCCTGGACAGTGTTGTCCGGCCACCCTTACCACAAGTAGTTCTGCCCTCATGCCCCAGCCGATCCGTATCAAGGACCACGAAAAAGACGCCCGTCTGGTGCGTGGCCGCGTCGTGTTCGGGGCAATTGCAGTGGTGGCGCTGATTGGCGTGCTGATCGCGCGGCTGTATTTCCTTCAGGTGATCCAGTACGAGTACCACTCGACCCTCTCGGAAAACAACCGCGTCCATGTACAGCCGATTCCGCCGACTCGCGGGTTGATCTTCGACCGCAATGGCGTGGTGGTGGCCGACAACCGGCCGAGCTTCAGCCTGAGCATGACCCGCGAACGCTCTGGTAACTGGCAGCAAGTGCTCGACGTGATCGTTGAAGTGCTGGAGCTGGCGCCCGAGGACCGGGTGATCTTCGAGAAGCGCATGCGTCAGGGGCGCCGACCGTTTGAGCCGGTGCCAATCCTGTTCGAGCTGACCGAAGAGCAGATCGCCCGCATCGCGGTGAACCAGTTCCGCCTGCCTGGTGTGGAAGTGGTCGCGCAGCTGGTACGGCATTACCCGCAGGGCGCGCACTTTGCGCACTCGGTGGGTTACATGGGGCGGATCAACGAGAAAGAGCTGAAGTCGCTCGATCCGGTCAATTACAGCGGCACCCACCACATCGGCAAGACCGGCATCGAGCGGTTCTATGAGCCCGAGCTGCATGGCCAGGTGGGTTACGAGGAAGTCGAAACCAACGCACGAGGCCGCGTATTGCGTGTGCTCAAGCGTACCGATCCGATTCCCGGCAAAGACATTGTCCTGAGCCTGGACATCAAATTGCAGGAAGCCGCCGAAGCCGCACTGGGCGGTCGCCGTGGCGCGGTGGTGGCGCTGGACCCGAAAACCGGTGAAGTGCTGGCGATGGTCAGTCAGCCGAGTTTCGACCCGAACCTGTTCGTCACCGGCATCAGCTTCAAAGCCTATTCCGAGTTGCGCGATTCCATCGACCGGCCACTGTTCAACCGTGTGTTGCGCGGTCTGTATCCGCCGGGCTCGACGATTAAACCGGCGGTGGCGATTGCCGGTCTGGATGCGGGCGTGGTTACGGCGTCGACCCGGGTCTACGATCCCGGTTATTACCAGTTGCCCAACTACGATCACAAATACCGTAACTGGAACCGTACCGGCGACGGCTACGTGGATCTGGACACGGCGATCATGCGCTCCAATGACACCTACTTCTATGACCTGGCCCACAAGCTGGGGATTGATCGGTTGTCGGCTTACATGAGCAAATTCGGCATTGGTCAGAAGGTCTCCCTCGACATGTTCGAAGAGTCGCCGGGGTTGATGCCTACCCGGGAATGGAAGCGCGCGACCCGTCGTCAGGCCTGGTACCCGGGCGAAACGCTGATTCTCGGGATCGGTCAGGGCTACATGCAGTCCACTCCGTTGCAGTTGGCGCAGGCCACGGCGCTGGTGGCCAACAAGGGTGTGTGGAATCGTCCGCATTTGGCCAAGACCCTCGAAGGTGCGAAGCCGGTGGACGAAAATCCGATGCCGGACATCATTCTGCGCGACCCGTCGGACTGGACCAAGGTCAACCACGGCATGCAGCAGGTGATGCACGGTGCCCGCGGTACGGCGCGCAAGGCCTCCATCGGTGCTCAATACCGGATTGCCGGCAAAAGTGGTACGGCCCAGGTGGTCGCGATCAAGCAGGGCGAAAAGTACGACCGCTCCAAGGTTCAGGAGCGTCACCGCGACCACGCCTTGTTCGTCGGCTTCGCGCCGGCCGACAACCCGCAAATCGTGGTGTCGGTGATGGTCGAGAACGGCGAGTCCGGTTCCGGCGTCGCCGCGCCAGTGGTGCGTCAAGTCATGGACGCCTGGCTCCTGGACCAGGACGGTCGACTGAAAGCCGAATACGCCAGCCCTATCAGTGCGGAGGCTACGGCCCGTGAAGAGTAATTTCGATCGCATCCTCTCCAGCGAGGATGTGATGCGTCGCCGTGCGACGCTGTTGCAACGCATGCACATCGACGGCCCATTGCTGATCCTGCTTCTGACCCTCGCGGCCGGCAGCCTGTTCGTGCTGTATTCGGCCAGCGGCAAAAGCTGGGATCTGCTGGCCAAGCAAGCCACTTCCTTCGGCATCGGCCTGGTGTCGATGATCGTCATCGCCCAGTTCGAGCCGCGCTTCATGGCCCGTTGGGTGCCGGTCGGTTATGTGATCGGCGTGCTGTTGCTGGTGGTGGTGGATGTCATGGGCCACAACGCCATGGGTGCTACGCGCTGGATCAACATTCCCGGGGTGATCCGCTTCCAGCCCTCGGAATTCATGAAGATCCTGATGCCGGCAACCATCGCCTGGTACCTGGCCAAGCGCTCCTTGCCGCCACAACTCAAGCATGTGGGCGTCAGTCTGTTTCTGATCGGGTTGCCGTTCATTCTGATTGTGCGTCAGCCCGACCTTGGCACTTCGCTGCTTATCCTTGCCGGTGGTGCGTTCGTTCTGTTCATGGGCGGCCTGCGCTGGCGCTGGATTCTCAGCGTGATTGCCGCGGCGGTACCGGTGGCGGTCGGCATGTGGTACTTCATCATGCACGACTACCAGAAGCAGCGAATCCTGACCTTCCTCGACCCCGAGAGTGATCCGCTGGGCACGGGCTGGAACATCATTCAGTCGAAAGCGGCCATCGGTTCCGGCGGCGTGTTTGGCAAAGGCTGGTTGCTTGGCACTCAGTCGCACCTGGACTTCCTGCCGGAAAGCCACACCGACTTCATTATTGCGGTGATGGGCGAAGAGTTCGGCCTGGTGGGCATCTGCGCACTGTTGCTGATTTACCTGCTGTTGATCGGTCGCGGGTTGGTGATTACCGCCCAGGCTCAGACATTGTTCGGCAAATTGCTCGCGGGCAGCCTGACCATGACGTTTTTTGTTTACGTTTTCGTCAACATCGGTATGGTCAGTGGCCTGTTGCCGGTTGTAGGGGTGCCGTTGCCGTTCATTAGCTACGGAGGAACTTCGCTGGTGACGCTTCTGTCAGCGTTTGGGGTTTTGATGTCGATCCATACCCATCGTAAGTGGATCGCACAGGTTTGAATAAGGTGAAGATTTCAATGCAAGTAATGCGTGGCTGGGCGACTCGATACGCACCATGGGTCGGCTTGGTAAGCATCCTTGGTACCGCGCAGCAAGCGTGGGCCGGCGATTACGAAGGCTCACCCCAGGTGGCCGAGTTCGTCGGTGAAATGACCCGCGACTATGGCTTTGCCGGTGAACAGCTGATGGGCGTGTTCCGCGAAGCCGAGCGCAAACAGTCGATTCTGGACGCGATCTCCAAACCCGCCGAACGGGTTAAACAGTGGAAAGAATATCGTCCGATGTTCATCACCGATGCGCGCATCGCCCGTGGTGTGGACTTCTGGCGTCAGCACGAAGCGGCCCTGGCCCGTGCCGAGCAGGAATACGGCGTGCCGGCGCAGGTGATCGTCTCGATCATCGGCGTCGAGACCTTTTTCGGTCGCAATACCGGCAATTTCCGGGTAATCGATGCCTTGTCGACCCTGGGTTTCGACTATCCTCCCCGTGCCGAATTCTTCCGCAAGGAATTGCGTGAATTCCTGCTGCTGGCCCGCGAGGAGCAGGTCGACCCGTTGACCCTCAAAGGCTCCTATGCCGGGGCCATGGGCTTGCCGCAATTCATGCCGAGCAGTTTTCGTGCCTATGCGGTGGATTTCGACGGTGACGGCCACATTAATATCTGGACCAACCCGGTTGATGCCATCGGCAGCGTCGCCAGTTATTTCAAGCGTCACGGCTGGGTCGCCGGCGAACCTGTGGTCAGCCGCGCCGATGTGCGTGGCGATCAGGTAGACGAGGGTTTGACCGCTGGCATTGAACCGACGAAAACCGTCGGGGAGTTGCGGGCGCTGGGCTGGTCGAGTCATGATGCGCTGCGCGATGATATGCCGGTCACGGCTTTCCGCCTGGAAGGTGACAATGGCCCCGAATACTGGATGGGCCTGACGAATTTTTACGCAATCACGCGTTATAACCGCAGCGTGATGTACGCCATGGCCGTACATCAACTGTCTGAACAGCTGGTCCAAGCACGGGGCGTCAAGTAATGCGGGCATTGCCTATGAATAAACCCCTGAAGCTCATGGCGTTCGCCGCGTTGACGGTCCTGGTCGCCAGTTGTTCGACCAGCCGCGCGCCGGCTCAGAAGTCTCCGACCGCCGTTCGTTCGGCACCAGGCCTGGATATCAACCGGGCTCACAAGGATGGCGCACCCTGGTGGGACGTCGACGTAACGCGCATTCCAGATGCCACGCCGACCCTGCACAGCGGTCCTTATAAAGCCAACCCGTACACGGTGCTGGGCAAGACATATTTCCCGATGCAAGAATCCAGGACCTACGTGGCCTCGGGCACTGCGTCCTGGTACGGCACCAAATTCCATGGCCAGAACACCGCCAACGGCGAAGTGTATGACCTGTACGGCATGAGCGCAGCGCACAAGACCCTGCCACTGCCCAGTTACGTTCGGGTGACTAACCTGGACAACAACAAGACGGTCATCCTGCGGGTCAACGACCGTGGGCCGTTCTACTCGGACCGGATCATCGACTTGTCCTATGCCGCGGCCAAGAAGCTCGGCTATGCCGAAACCGGTACGGCGCGGGTCAAGGTCGAAGGCATCGACCCGCAGCAATGGTGGGCCGCCAAAGGTCGCCCGGCGCCCTTGATGCTTAACGAGCCGAAAGTCGCACAAAATAGCGCCCCGGTGATGACGGCATCGGCCGGCACCGTCGAGCAATGGACGCCGCCGCCGCAGCAACACGCCGCGGCCGTAGTGCCCGTGCAGATCGATGCAAAAAAAAACGCTTCTGTACCAGCCTCTGGCCAGTATCTGCAGGTGGGCGCGTTCGCCAACCCGGACGCTGCAGAACTCCTGAGATCGAAGCTCAGCGGGATGGTGAGCGCTCCGGTGTTCATCAGCTCGATCGTGCGTAACCAACAGACACTGCATCGGGTGCGCCTGGGGCCGATCGGCTCGCCGGGTGAAATCCAGCAGGTGCAGAACAGCGTGCGGCTGGCCAATCTCGGTTCGCCGAGCCTGGTCAGCGCCGAGTAATACGTAGTACTTGATTGACGGTTCGCTTGCAGTTTGGGGGGCGAACCGGGTTGTTGGCTCGTGAAGAACAAAAGCCCGGCAAGGGTTACAGAGTGAGCAACTGAACACGCGACAGCTTTTTAGAGAGCTGTCTGATTAGTTTTGCCCTAGGGCAGTTTCCATTAGCGATTTCGAGAGACGGATGAACATCACCACCTTTGCCAAACGCCTGTGCCTGCTAGTCCCGCTGCTCCTCTCGCCTGCCGCATTCGCGGTCGAGATGATGCCGTCGCCACCGCAACTGGCCGCCAAAGCCTACGTACTCATGGACGCCAGCAGCGGCAACGTGCTGGTAGAGAACAACGGTGACCAGCGTCTGCCGCCGGCCAGCCTGACCAAGCTGATGACCGCGTACATCGCGACCCTGGAAATCCGTCGTGGCCAGATCGGTGAAAATGATCCGGTGACCGTCAGCGAAAATGCCTGGCGTACCGGCGGTTCGCGGATGTTCATCAAGGTTGGCTCGCAGGTTACTGTCAGCGACTTGCTGCACGGCATCATAATTCAGTCGGGTAACGACGCCAGTGTTGCGCTCTCCGAGCACATCGCCGGCAGCGAAGACGCGTTCGCCGACATGATGAACAAAACCGTGGCCGACCTGGGCATGACCAACAGCCATTTCATGAACCCGACCGGTCTGCCAAACCCTGAGCACTACTCGTCGGCTCACGATATGGCCGTGCTCGCACGCGCGATCATCCACGAAGACCCGGCTCACTATGCGATCTACTCGCAGAAAGAGTTCTTCTGGAACGGCATCAAGCAGCCTAACCGCAACCTGCTGCTGTGGCGTGACAAGACCGTCGACGGTCTGAAAACCGGTCACACCGACGAAGCCGGCTACTGCATGGTGTCTTCGGCTGTACGTGATGGCATGCGCCTGATCGCAGTGGTGTTCGGCACCAACAGCGAAGTGGCTCGCGCGTCTGAAACCCAGAAGCTGCTGACTTACGGTTTCCGCTTCTTCGAAACCCAGACCTTCTATCAGAAAGGCGCCGAGCTGGCCCAGGCACCTGTCTGGAAAGGCACCACCAATCAAGTCAAGGCCGGCCTGGCTCAAGACCTGACCATGACCCTGCCAAAAGGCCAGCTGAAAAAGCTCGCCGCCAGCATGACCATGACCCCGCAACTGGTCGCGCCAATCGCCAAGGGCGATGTGATCGGTAAAGTCGAAGTGAAACTGGACGACAAAGTGGTGCATAGCGCCGACCTGATCGCTCTGGACGCGGTTGACGAGGGTGGTATCTTCCGCCGCATGTGGGATAGCATCCGTCTATTCTTCTACGGCTTGTTCAACTGAATTAGTGTGGACCTGCATGGCCCCGTTCCAATCCGGAGCGGGGCCATGTCCGTTGCCACGGCTTACGAGGCCGTTACGCCATGACAGAAACTGAAGTAAAGGCGCCAAAAATCGAATTCCCCTGCGCGGATTACCCGATCAAGGTAATCGGCGACACCGGCGTGGGTTTCAAGGACAAGATCATTGCGATCCTTGAGAAACACGCGACCGTTGACCACAACACCTTTGCCGAACGGCAGAGTACCAACGGCAAGTACACGACCATCCAGTTGCACATCATCGCCACCGGCCAGGAACAGCTGTACGACATCAACAGCGAGTTGCGGGCTACCGGTTTCGTGCACATGGTGTTGTGATGCCTGGCACGCTGGGCTTTCGCGAACTCGGTCAGATGGCTTACGAGCCGGTCTGGCATGCCATGCAGCGCTTCACCAACGAACGCGGCAGTGATGCCGCCGACGAAGTCTGGCTGGTGGAACATCCGCCGGTGTTCACCCAGGGCCAGGCCGGCAAGGCTGAACACTTGCTGCTGCCAGGGGACATTCCGGTGGTGAAGGTCGATCGCGGTGGTCAGGTGACTTACCACGGTCCCGGCCAATTGGTGGCCTACCTGTTGCTGGACGTGCGCAAGCTGGGGTTCGGCGTGCGTGATCTGGTCAGCCGTATGGAACAATGCCTGATCGAGCTGCTGGCCAGCTACGGCGTGACCGCGGTGGCCAAGCCGGATGCACCGGGTGTCTATGTCGATGGCGCGAAAATCGCTTCTCTGGGTCTGCGGATCCGCCACGGTTGCTCCTTTCATGGCCTGGCCTTGAACGTGGATATGAACCTGGAACCGTTTCGACGGATTAATCCCTGCGGCTACGCCGGGCTGGCAATGACCCAGCTGCGCGATCACGCAGGATCGATTGAATTTGCCGAGGTAAGTGCCCGGCTGCGCGCGCAGCTCGTCAAACACCTCGACTATGCTGAGCAGACGACCCTAACGGGCGGAATCGACTGATATGACTACTGATGCAGTGCAAACCATGATCCCGACGCTCGATGTCACCGAGCGTCCGGCCCCGCGTGCCAAGGTTGAAGCCGGCGTCAAGCTGCGCGGCGCCGAGAAGGTTGCACGCATCCCGGTGAAGATCATCCCGACCACTGAACTGCCGAAGAAACCCGACTGGATTCGCGTGCGCATCCCGGTTTCCCCGGAGGTCGACCGCATCAAGGCTCTGCTGCGTAAACACAAGCTGCACAGCGTGTGCGAAGAGGCGTCCTGCCCGAACCTGGGCGAGTGCTTCTCCGGTGGCACCGCGACCTTCATGATCATGGGTGACATCTGCACCCGTCGCTGCCCGTTCTGCGACGTTGGTCATGGTCGTCCGAAGCCACTGGACGTCAACGAGCCGCAAAGCCTGGCCATCGCCATCGCCGACCTGAAACTCAAGTACGTCGTAATCACCTCGGTAGACCGCGACGACCTGCGTGACGGCGGTGCCCAGCATTTTGCCGATTGCATCCGCGAAATCCGCAAACTGTCGCCGAACGTGCAGCTCGAGACCCTGGTCCCGGACTACCGTGGCCGCATGGACGTCGCGCTGGAAATCACCGCCGCCGAGCCGCCTGATGTGTTCAACCACAACCTGGAAACCGTGCCTCGCCTGTACAAGGCCGCGCGTCCGGGTTCGGATTACCAGTGGTCGCTGACCCTGCTGCAACGCTTCAAGCAGATGATGCCGCACATTCCGACCAAGTCCGGTTTGATGCTGGGCCTGGGCGAAACCGATGAAGAAGTCATCGAAGTCATGAAGCGCATGCGCGAACACGACATCGACATGCTGACCCTGGGCCAGTACCTGCAGCCGTCCCGCAGCCACTTGCCGGTCCAGCGCTTCGTGCACCCGGACACCTTCGCCTGGTTCGCCGAGGAAGGTTACAAGATGGGCTTCAAGAACGTTGCTTCCGGTCCGCTGGTACGTTCGTCGTACCACGCCGACGAGCAGGCGAAACTGGTCAAGGCCGAGCTGATGTCGTCCTGATCCTGCTTTAGGAAAAAGAACGGGCCCGCAAGGCTTTCCAGGCCTTGCGGGCGTTTTTTTGCGGTGCCCACACCCATTTCAGTCTTTTCCTGCAAACCGTGGGGCGACTGACCCTCTTCTGTTTATTCCCGTTCCTGACTACTGTGTGCTCAAACGTTCACACAGGGAGAATCATGGATGACTGCTCGACCGACCCACACCCTTTGTCCACATGCTCCCGTTCCGGCCTTGCCGCCTACAGGGCTGATCGGCGTGATCGCGCCCGCCGGGCCCGCAGCGCTGGACACCGATAAAGCCATCGGCTGGATGCGCGCTCGCGGCTATTCGCTGCGCGTGTTTCCCGGCGTTTATGAGCAAGAGGGTTATCTGGCCGGCAGTGATGATGTGCGGCTCAATGACTTGCATGGCGCATTCGCCGACAGCGAGGTCGATGCCATCATCTGTCTGCGCGGCGGTTACGGTACGCCGCGTTTGCTCGATCGCATCGATTTCGAATTACTGCGCAACAACGCCAAGCCGTTTATCGGCTACAGCGACGTCACTGCACTGCACTCGGCCATCAGTCGTTATGCCGGGTTCGTGACCTTCCATGGCCCGATGCTCAACGCTGACCTGCTGGGTGACAAGCAGCAACCCACCGAGTTCTCGTTTTTCAACATGCTGCGCGGGCAGGTGAAGGCGGGCAGTGTGCTTTCTCACCCGGTGGCCTGGCCGTTGACCACAATCGAGCCCGGCATCGCTCACGGGCGTTTGCTGGGGGGCAATCTGTCGATGATCGCCGCGACTATGGGCACGCCTTACGAGATTGATGCCGAGGGCGTCATCTTGTTCATCGAAGACATCAACGAGCCGCTGTATCGTATCGACCGGCTGCTGACGCATTTGCGTCTGGCCGGCACGCTGCACAAGCTGCGTGGGGTTCTGGTGGGGGATGTGGCAGGGGTTGATGCGATTGCGCTGGAAAAGTTGCTCAAGCAGACCTTTGCGCCGTTGCGCATCCCCGTGCTGGCCGGATGGCGTAGCGGGCATTGTGATCCGAATCTGACGCTGCCGATGGGGGCGCTAGTCAGGCTGGATGCGGGGGACAAGGCGTTGGTGTTGGAGCAGGATGTGGTGATCAAGCGGTAGTTCGTTAGCGCCTGATAGTCAGTCTTCGCGGGCAAGCCTCGCTCCTACGGAATTGTTGGGTCGTCATAAACCCTGTAGGAGCGAGGCTTGCCCGCGAAGCTTCTAGCGGCTGCGCAACCCTTCCAGCAACTTGTGCGTCGGATAACCATCCGCCGGCCAGCCAAACGATTGCTGCGCATTGCGGATCGCTTTGCGGGTATTGGCGCCGATAATCCCGTCGGCGGTCCCTGCGTCGTAGTTCTGGGCGCTCAGCAGGTTTTGCAGCTCGATTCGCTCGGTACGGCTCAGCGGCAAGTCATCTTTTGGCCATAGACCGCTGATCAAACCGCCACCATTGAAGCGCTCGGACAGCAGACTCACGGCCAAGGCGTAGGACGAAGAGTTGTTGTACTTGAGAATCGCGCGGAAGTTATCGAGGACCAGGAACGCCGGGCCGCGATAGCCTGCCGGCAACAACAGGGCGGCCGACAGGTGTTCGGAGCCTGCCGGAACCTGGCCGCCATTGGGCAGGGTTACCCCCAGTTGTCGCCACTCGGCCACGCTCTTGCGAATCGCGCCATCGGCCAGGACGTAATTGAAGCCGTTCGCCAGTTGTACTTCGAAGCCCCAGGGCTGACCTTTCTGCCAGCCGGAGCTTTGCAGGTAGTGCGCGGTCGAGGCCAATGCATCAGCAGAGCTGTTCCAGATGTCGCGGCGGCCATCACCGTCGAAGTCTACGGCGTGGGTGTTGTAGGTGGTCGGAATGAACTGGGTCTGGCCCATGGCGCCTGCCCAGGAGCCGAGCATTTTCTCGGGGGCGATATCGCCTTGTTGCAGGATTTGCAAGGCCGCGATCAGTTGCGCGTGAGCAAAGCCCGGACGTCGACCTTCATAAGCCAGGGTCGCCAGGGAGTTGATCACCGACTTGCTGCCCTGGAACTGACCAAAGTTACTTTCCATGCCCCACACCGCGACCAGAGCCTGACGGTCGACGCCGTAGCGCTGTTCGATGTTTTGCAGGATGTCGGCGTGTTCGCCGACAAGCGCCTGACCTTTGCGCACCCGTAGCGGCGACAGCGCGCCATCGAGGTACTCCCACACCGGGCGAGTAAATTCCGGTTGGCTGCGATCGGCACGGATCACGCTGTCGTCCACGCTGACATTGGCAAAAGCACGATCGAACAGGTCGGCGCGAATGCCGGCGGCGAGGGCGTCTTTACGGAAACCCGCCTGCCATTCGGCAAAGGTCTGGGTAGGCTGGATGTCGAGATTTTCACCGGTTGGAACCACCGGCGGAATGATCGCAGGGGCCGTCGCAACGGTGCGGGTCTGAAGCGGTTGGGCGTCGGCGGCGGTGGGTTTTTCCGCGCAGGCGACAAGCAGAACGAGGCTGGAGGCAGCTATCAGTTGGCGAAGGGGCCAACGACGGGAAAGACAAAGGGGCATGCACAGGTCCAGAGGATACGAATCAGGTGCAGACCTTAACATGCCTGTCGGATGAATCGGGCTATACCGGGATGGAATTTGAAGGACGCTGACCAGCCGGCTTGCCAAAGTAGCTCCATTGTTCTATTGGAATCAACTGTCATATATGACAGCTATCCGGACGATGGCCGAGCGTATCCAATGGGTGTGATCGACTGACTGGGTGGGCTTGAAGCTTGTTGGCTCCGCTCATATTGACCACGTGCTAATGAGGGCGTTGAAATGAAAAGCGTGCTGCTGATATTGGTTCTCGGGTTGTTGGCTGGCTGTTCGTCCCATCCTCCTGCGAGTACGGCCTCGCCACAGGATGGAGGCGTTGTTGCAAGTGCTAAAGAATCTATCGATGCCAGTTCGACGGGGCCGCAAGTGGCTGCGGAGTTGACTCGGCGCTATCGAGACACCCGAATTAATTGTGGAAAGGATTCGATGCCGGCTTTTTTATGTTCAGGCATTTTATTACGAGGCACAGCACTCGCTGCGGGATTTGATGTGTGGGATCCAAGTCCGACTGCGATCAGGACTGGAGGCACATCTTTTTCTTATGTCAGATCCGACTACAAAATGAAGCGCCTGGCCTTTACTTATAACAAGGGTCTTATCTTTTTTCCGATACTGAGCACACCCGCGGGCAAGGCAAATATTGAAGTGCTGTGTTTCTTTCCGGTGGATGGTACGTCAGATGCGCGCACCAATAATGGTTGTGGTGAAGTTCCAGGCTATCCAAGTAGCGTTGCCTGCAATTCGCAAAATATTCGCACCGGTGAGCAATGGGCTGCGAACTATCGTAAATATGCGTCTACGGGGCACCACTATCGCGCGGTATGCAGTTTTGACGTAAGAGATGCGGCTAACAATCTCTCCGGGCCGAACTTTTATCAAGGGATGATTGGGGGGCGTGCGATTTCGCCTACAACCTTTAATATCCCAAACGACGTAAAGCTTAAGACGTGGCAGGCGGGGCTGGCGAAGACATTACCGATTGAAGCGTTTTTTTATTACGTACGGGATGGCAAAACCGGATTGAAGGACGTTCAGGTCGATCAGCGTCGATTCAAGGTGTTGACTGGGGTTGCGATCCCGATCATCAAAGTCACCATGCCTGGAACGCTTGAAGAAAACACCACATTCGCTTACCAGGAGGCTGATCAAGCGGTCAACTGACGTTCATTTCAGGCCGCCAGAAAGTAAGAAGCCTCCCAGCTATTAGACTGGAAGGCTTCGCGGCGGTAGCTGCCTTTGCCCTTGCCGGCTCGTTCCTGACGGCTGCGGAACAGTGGCTGGGCGATGATGGATTTGGCCTTGTTGGGGCCATGTTTGGATGGCTTTTTGCTCATGATGATCTCTCGCAAGTAAGTGGGTTTTGCGGGGGGGAATGATCTGCCGAAGTAGGGATTCTGTCTAGTCCCTACATTGTGTAGGACCTTTCGGACGCCTTCGCGGGCAAGCCTCGCTCCTACAGGAATCACACACGATCTCTGTAGGAGCGAGGCTTGCCCGCGAAGGGCCGTTATGGGTCGAAAACATTACTCAGCGGGCAACGACAATCTCTGCCCGGCCATCAACAACGTCAACCGACTCAAACTCATCCACGGCGAACCCGCCGCCTGGCCTTTGATTTGCGCATCGATGCGCTGGGCTTCGAGCAGCAACTGGGCCCAGCGTTGTGCCGAATAGCGTTGCAGCGCTTTGCTCATCAACGGTTTGCGTTTGTCCCAGATTGGCGGTCGGGCCTGGCTGAAGGCTTTGTCCAGCGGCACGCCCTGGCTGTATTGCAGCGACAGGTTGGCCAGCAGACGCAGTTCCCGGGCCAGCGCCCAGAGAATCACCGGCGGTTCGACACCTTCGCCGCGCAACCCTTCGAGCATGCGCAGCGCGTGAGCAGCCTCGCCATTAAGAATCGCATCGGTCAGGCCGAAGACGTCAAAACGCGCACTGTCGGCCACTGCCGCTTGAACGGTTTCGACGGTGATCTGGCCACCCTCGGCCATCAGCTTGAGCTTTTCGATTTCCTGAGCGGCAGCCAGCAAGTTGCCTTCGACCCGAGCGGCGATCAGTTCGACAGCGTCCTGACTGGCTGAAAGCCCGGCCTGGGACAGTCGTTGGCGGATCCAGCTCGGCAACTGATTGGTGTCCACGGGCCAGATCTGCACGAACTGGGTTTGCGGACCTTCAATCAGCGCCTTGCCCCACTTGGTTTTCTGCGCGCTGCCGTCAAGCTTGGGCAGGCTGATCAGCAGCACCGTGTCTTCGGCCGGGCGCGAGCAATACTCAATGAATGCCGCGGCGCCTTTGTCTCCGGGTTTACCGGAGGGCAGACGCAGTTCCAGAAGACGTTTTTCGGCGAACAGCGACATGCTGGCGCCGGCCTGCAGCAGCGTACCCCAGTCGAAACTGGCGTCGGCGGCGAAGACCTGGCGTTCATCGAAACCTTGTTGGCGGGCAGCCGCGCGAATGGCGTCGGCGGCTTCCTGACACAGCAGTGGGTCATCGCCACTGATGACGTAGACCGGCGCGAGGGCGCCTTGCAGGTGTTTACCGAGTTGGGCGGGGGCGAGTTTCATAAGAAGAGGCGAACGGGGCGCCTGAGCGCCCCGTAAGGCTTATTGCTGCGGCAGTTCGACAGGCGACTGACGCGGCGTCTGCGCTTCAGCCTTTTGCGCTGCTTCCAATGCGTCGGCGTCAGCCTTGGCCCTGGCGTCAGCGGTCTGTTGCAGTTGTTCCAGCTGCGTTGGGGTCAGCTGTTGCAGGCGCAGCATCATGCGTTGAACCAGTTCACGACGCATTTCCTTGCGGGCATCGTTGGCTTCCTGGTCAGAACCCACCAGATTGTTGCCGTCATGGATGAAGACTTTCTGTACTTCGAGCTTGTCGCTCAGCAGTTGCAGGTTGCCCTGACCCCGGATGTCGTAGCTCAGCACCGTGGTCATCTGGTACTCGCCAGTACGACCGGCGCCTGCGTAACTGAGGATGCGCTGGCTTTCCTGCTCATCGGCCAGAAACAGCTTGTAAGGCGCGCCGCTGTAGACCTTGACGCCGCTGCTTTCCAGCACCTGACGCAGTTGCGTCACGGTTTCGCCGTAGGCGTTGCGGGCGCTCAGGTCGAGTTCCTTGATCGCCAGTTCAGTGGTGCCGGTGCCGCGCAGTTGGAAACCACAGGCGCTCAGCAGGACCGCAAGGCCCATCACCAGCAAATTGCGTTTGATCATCTTGTTGCTCCCCTTGAAACCATGTGGGCCGGTCAAGCGGCCCGAAAGGTTTTACTCGGCGCCAGGCATGACCTGGCGCCTGATCCAATTTAGCTGGCGACGATATTGACCAGTTTCCCGGGCACTACGATCACTTTGCGAATAGTCAGGCCATCGACGAAGCGCAGGACGTTTTCGTTGGCCCGTGCAGCCGCTTCGACTTCTTCGCGGCTGGCGCTGGCCGGCATTTCGATGTGGCCGCGCAGCTTGCCGTTGACTTGAATGACAAGCTGCAAGCTGTCCTGTACCAGGGCGCTTTCGTCCAGCACTGGCCAACCGGCATCGATTACCGGGTCAGCATGGCCCAGTCGATGCCACAGTTCGTGGCTGATGTGCGGGGTGATTGGTGCCAGCAGCAGGACTACGGTTTCCAGACCTTCGTGAATCAGTGCGCGATCCTGCTCGGTGTCTAGCGCGGCTTTTTCCAGCACGTTCATCAGCGTCATCACTTGGGCGATGGCGGTGTTGAATTTGTGGTTCTGGCCGACGTCGTGGCTGGCCTGCTTGATGGCCTGGTGGATCGAACGGCGAATGGCTTTCTGCTCGTCGTTCAGACTGGCGACGTCCAGTTTGCCCGGCAGGCCTTGAGTGACGTGCGCTTGAGCCAGGCGCCAGACGCGCTTGAGGAAGCGGTGCGAACCTTCTACGCCAGAGTCGGACCATTCCGCGCTCATGTCGGGTGGTGAGGCGAACATCATGAACAGGCGGCAGGTATCTGCGCCGAACTGGTCAATCATCGACTGTGGGTCGACGCCGTTGTTCTTCGACTTGGCCATCTTCTCGGTGCCACCGATTTCCACCGGCAGGCCGTCTGCGATCAGCTTGGCGCTAATTACTTTGGCTTTGCTGTCGCGTTCGAGTTCGACGTCCGCCGGATTGAACCAGGTGTAAGCACCGTTGGCTTCGCGACGATAGTAAGTCTCGGCAATCACCATGCCCTGGGTCAGCAGGTTCTTGAACGGCTCGTTGGAACTCACCAGGCCTTCGTCGCGCATCAACTTGTGGAAGAAGCGCGCGTAGAGCAGGTGAAGAATCGCGTGTTCGATACCGCCGATGTACTGATCAACCGGCAACCAATGGTCGGCTGCCGATTTTTCCACCAGGCCGCCTTCATAGTGCGGCGAGGCGTAACGGGCGTAGTACCACGAGGACTCGACGAAGGTGTCCATGGTGTCGGTTTCACGCTTGGCCGGTGCGCCGCATTTCGGGCAACTGCACTCGTAGAACTCAGGCATGCGCGCCAATGGCGAACCAGCACCGTCCGGTACGACGTCTTCCGGCAGCACGACTGGCAACTGATCTTCCGGGACCGGCACATCACCGCAGGTGTCGCAGTGGATGATCGGGATCGGGCAGCCCCAGTAGCGCTGACGGCTGATGCCCCAGTCGCGCAGGCGGAACTGGGTACGCGAGGCGCCGAGGTTTTTCTTGATCAGTGCGACTTCAATGGCGTCGAAGGCGCCTGCAAAGTCGAGGCCGTCGAATTCGCCAGAGTTGATCAGTGTGCCGTGCTCGCCGTACGCATCCTGCCAAGGGGCCGGGTTGGTGTCACCTACACTTGTGCGCACCACGGATTTGATTGGCAGGTTGTACTTGGTGGCGAACTCGAAATCACGCTCATCGTGCGCCGGAACGGCCATTACCGCGCCGTCGCCGTAGTGCATCAGTACATAGTTGGCGACCCACACCGGGAGTTTCTCACCGGTCAGCGGATGCTCGACGAACAGCGAGGTCGGCAGGCCTTTTTTCTCTTGAGTGGCGACGTCGGCTTCGGCGACGCTGCCGCCCTTGCATTCAGCGATGAACGCTTGCAGCTCTGGGTTGTTCTGCGCGGCCAGGGTCGCCAGATGGTGTTCGGCGGCCACGGCAACGTAGGTTGCGCCCATCAGGGTATCCGGACGGGTGGTGAAGACTTTCAACGCGCCGGTTTCACCGATGGAAGCGACGTTGTACGGGAACTGCACTTCCATGCCGCGGGACTTGCCGATCCAGTTGCGCTGCATGGTCTTGACCTGTTCAGGCCAACCCGTCAGTTCGTCGAGGCTCTCCAGCAGCTCATCCGCGTAAGCGGTGATCTTGAAGTAGTACATCGGGATTTCGCGCTTTTCGATCAGCGCGCCGGAACGCCAGCCGCGACCGTCGATCACCTGTTCGTTGGCCAGAACGGTCTGGTCGACCGGGTCCCAGTTCACGGTGCCGCTTTTTTTGTAAATCACGCCTTTTTCGAACAGGCGAGTGAACAGCCATTGTTCCCAGCGGTAGTAATCCGGCTTGCAGGTGGTCACTTCGCGCGACCAGTCCACTGCCAGGCCCAGGCTGCGCAGCTGGCTTTTCATGTAGGCGATGTTTTCGTAGGTCCACTTGGCGGGCGCTACGTTGTTCTTCATCGCGGCGTTTTCCGCCGGCATGCCGAAGGCGTCCCAACCCATGGGTTGCAGGACGTTCTTGCCTTGCATGCGCTGGTAGCGGGAGATCACGTCGCCGATGGTGTAGTTGCGCACGTGCCCCATGTGTAGCTTGCCGCTGGGGTAAGGGAACATCGACAGGCAGTAGAACGTCTCCTTGCCTGGCTGTTCACTGACTTCAAAGGACTTTTGCTCGTCCCAGAACGACTGGGCGGCGGCTTCGATTTCACGGGGCTGATATTGTTCGTGCATGGCTACTTTTGAACTGAATAGGGGTGGCCTAATCCTCTTCAATGCAACGCTGGACGGTGAGAGCGTCAAATCGACGTTTCGGTGCCCAGGCGAGCTGGAAGTGGAGTTACAGGAAGCGCCGTAGCATACATGACCGCACTCTACCGAGGGAAACCCTGATTACACGCAAGGACGCGGCCAATACCCGCCCCGAGGGCCGTTGGTCGCGGCATTCAGCCGGTTTTTTCAGCGAGGCTAAGCTCTAAAAGGGGAGTGAGTCTTATCTTCAATGAGGTGATGGATGGTTGAGTCACGGCAAAAAGCTACAAAACCGGAGCTGTACGAAAGACTGATAGACCGTCTCGCAATGGCCCTGGATGTGGCCAAAACCGCCGGTCGGCTTCGCGATGAGCGTCCCCTGGAGCTGGAACTGCGTGGTTTGAGCCCCGCAGAGTTTGAACTGGTCAAGGCCTATCTGGACCGTAGTGAACGTGAGACGCATGGATGCTTGTCAGCAGCAATGAAGCAACTCGAGGCACCACGTTCGGCCAATATCATCTGGCTCAAGGATAAGGCACCCGGCAAAGGCGCGGTAAAGGTCCGGTCTTTGCAATTCAAGTAAGAGCAATTGAAGCCGTTGGATATGCTTTTTTGAAGCCAAGTCCTTCCGCATTTGTTGTCACATTGCGTCAATCCACCTAGGCTTCGGGCATCTATGGAGATGCCCGATGCCTTTTCGTTATTTCATTAAACAACTTCTACTGCCGCCCGGCATTTTATTGCTGCTGCTGGTGCTTGCCTGGTGGTGGCGCCGCTCAAGGCCGAAACTGGCGGGGTTGTGTTTCGTCCTCGGCGTAGGCAGCTTCTGGTTGATGAGCCTGCCAGTGATGGTGGAGTGGAGTGCCAAGGCCCTGGAACGCGATCCGCCGCTGGCGCGCGAGGAATGGGCAACCTTGGGCCGACGGGCGGACGCGATCGTGGTGCTGGGTTCAGGGCGTGAGCGTGGCGACCCGGCGTGGGGGGGTGACCAACCGACCGGTGTAGGCTTGGAGCGCGAGCGCTATGCCGCGCGCCTGGCCAAGGCATCGGGCTTGCCGATTCTGACCAGTGGTGGCCTGCATTACGGCTCGCCACCGACCGAAGCGAAGCTGATGGCGGACTCATTGCTCGATGATTTTGGTGTGACGGTGCGCTGGCAGGAAGGGCGCAGCCGCACGACCTGGGAAAATGCGCAATTCAGCGCCCAGGTATTGTTGCCGGAGGGGATCAAGCGGGTGGTGGTCGTGACTCAGGCCTGGCACATGCCGCGAGCGGTCTGGAGTTTCCAGCAGGCGGGATTTGAGGTAGTGCCCGCGCCAGTGGGGTTTTTAGGCGTGGACAATGCCCGGCCGCTGGGCGGCTGGATGCCGGAATTCAAATCGATCTGGCAGAGCGGGCAGTTGATGAATGAGGCGGTGGGGCAGATTGGGTATTCGTTGTTTTATCGAGGCGATGTCGACCCTGATTGATATTGTGCCTGTGAAGCCGTCTTCGCGAGCAAGCGCGCTCCCACAGTAAATCTGCGGTGAACACAGCATGTGTGAGCACTTGAGATCAAATGTGTCAAGCGGGCTTGCCCGCGAAGCTTTAAACGGTTTTCGCCATCCGGTTGGCCACTAATGCCCATCCAAACAACAACACGCAACTGATGATCAACGGCCACGAACGCCATTCCAGGTAGGGCGTCAGGTTGTGCATCGGCACCACTTCGCCATACAGAATGCCTTGTTCGAACTGCGGGATCTGCGCAGTGATCTGGCCAAACGGGTTGATCAGTCCGGTCACGCCGTTGTTGGTGGCGCGGATCATCCAGCGGCCAGCTTCAAGTGCGCGCATCTGTGCCATCTGCAAATGTTGCAGCGGGCCGATCGAGGTGCCGAACCAGGTGTCGTTGCTGATGGTCAGCAGCAAATCGCTGCGGGCGGCGAGGCCGGCGGCGAATTCCGGGTAGACCACTTCGTAGCAGATGAACGGCGCAATCTGATAGCCCTTGGCTTGCAGCAGCGCTTGATCGGCCGGCCCTCGGGCAAAGTCGGACATCGGCAGGTCGAAGAAAGCGATCAGGCCGCGCAAGACTTCCTGCAATGGAACGTATTCGCCGAACGGCACCAGTTTTTGCTTCAGGTAAGTGCCATCGCCTTCACCGACGACGGTAATGCCGTTGAAATAGCGCTTCTCGTGATGGAGTTCCTGGCGAATCGGCACGCCGGTGATCAGCGCGGATTTACGCTCGGCGGCGAAGCTTCCCATCATGCTCAGGTAGCCCTCGGCGGACTCCTTGAGCACCGGGACTGCGGTTTCCGGCCAGATCAGCAGGTCGACGCGTTTGGAACTGAAACTCATATCGCGGTACAGCGCCAGCTGCGCATTGAGCTGCGACGGATCCCACTTCATGCTTTGTTCGATGTTGCCCTGAAGCGCAGCAACGCTCAGTGGTGCGCCCGCCGGGCTGGTCCAGGCATGTTCCTTGAGCGCCATGCCGGCCACCCATGGGCCAGCCAGCAGCAACACGCCGACAGCGATGAAGCCTTTACGGCCAGTGCGCACCAGTCGCATAGCGTTGTAGATCAGCGCAGCCGTCAGGGCCAGGGTGAAGGAAATCAGCCACATTCCGCCGACCGGCGCGAGCCCGGCCAGTGGGCCATCGAGCTGGCTATAGCCGGAATAGAGCCATGGGAAGCCGGTAAGGAACCAGCCGCGAAAGGCTTCCTGACCCACCCACAACGCCGCAAATGCCAAGGCATCGGCCAGTGGCGCTTCGTTACGGCGCAGCCAGCGCGCCCAAATCCAGGCGGGCAAAGCGAAGAACCAGGCGATCGCCGCAGTAAAGGCAAGCATCAACAACCCGGCCAACAGCACCGAAGCGCCGCCGAAGTTGTGAATGCTGTAGTAGATCCAACTGGTGCCTGCGGCAAACAGGCCGAAACCGAAACACCAGCCACGGCCCAGGGCCTGACGGGGGCTCAGTTCGCGCAAACCGGCGTAAAAGAAACCGACCGCCAGCAAGGCCAGCGGCCAGATATCGAACGGCGCCAGGGCCAGAGTGGTGAGTGCACCGGCCGCCACGGCCAGCAGGTTACCGGGCCAGCCGGGGCGGGTTACGCGGAGCATGTCAATCCTTAACGGGCAATAGGTGTCAGACGCAGCAAGTGAATCCGACGGCTGTCGGCGTTCAGGATGCGGAAGCGATAGGCGCCGATTTCAGTGATTTCGTTGCGTTTTGGCAAGTGCCCGAACGCGCTCATCACCAAGCCACCGACGGTGTCGAATTCATCGTCGGAGAATTCGCTGTCGAAGAACTCGTTGAAGTTATCGATCGGCGTCAGGGCCTTGATCAGGAAGTCACCGCTGGGCAGCGGCTTGATGTAGCTGTCTTCTTCGACGTCGTGCTCGTCTTCGATGTCGCCGACAATCTGTTCCAGCACGTCTTCGATGGTCACCAGACCGGCCACGCCGCCGTATTCGTCAATGACGATGGCCATGTGGTTATGGTTGGCGCGGAACTCACGCAGCAGCACATTCAGGCGCTTGGACTCGGGCACGAACGTGGCCGGGCGCAGCAGGTCCTTGATGTTGAAGCTGTCGCCGTTTTCCTTGAGGATCAACGGCAGCAAGTCCTTGGCCAGCAACACGCCCATCACGTCATCGTGGCTTTCGCCGATCACCGGGTAGCGGGAGTGGGCCGAGTCGACCACGGCGGGCAGGAACTCGCGGGGTGTCTGGGTCGCCTTGATGCTGATCATCTGCGAGCGCGGGACCATGATGTCCCGTACTTGCAGGTCTGCAACCTGGATGGCGCCTTCGACGATGGCCAGCGCTTCGCTGTCCAGCAACTTGTTTTGATGGGCATCGCGCAGCAGCTCCAGCAGCTCCTGGCGGTTTTTCGGCTCGTGGGCAAAAGCCTGGGTGAGCTTACCCAGCCATGACTTCTGCCCGTTGCTCGATCGATCTTCGCTCATAGCGATTACTCTGAATCCTTTGTTGTTACGATTGGGGATGTGTCTGTTTCGTCGTCCGCATAAGGGTCTGGATGACCCAACTCTGCAAGCAACGTTCGTTCCAGTGCTTCCATTTCTTCGGCTTCGTCATCATCTATATGGTCGTAACCAAGCAGATGCAAGCAGCCGTGAATGACCAGATGCGCCCAGTGGGCCTTTAATTCCTTGCCTTGTTCCGCCGCTTCGCGCTCCACCACTGCTACGCAGATCACCAGATCGCCGAGCAAGGGAATGTCGAGAAACTCATCGGGGACATCGGCCGGGAATGACAAAACGTTGGTGGCGTAGTCTTTCTGCCGCCAGGTGAAGTTCAATTCGCGGGCTTCCTCTTCGTCGACCAAACGGATGGTCATTTCGGAGTCGGCAGTACGCTGGCGCAGGGCCAGTTCGCACCATTGACGGAATTGGGCTTCACTCGGGGCAGACGCTTCGGTAGCCAGTTGCAGATCAAGCTCAAGCATCGGGGCGAGTGTCCTTGGAAGGGAGCTTCGCCGGTTCGTCGGCCGCGCGATTTTCGAAGCGCTCGTAGGCTTCGACGATGCGCTGCACCAGCGGATGGCGCACCACGTCCTTGGGCATGAAATGGGTAAAACTGATACCCGGTACGTCTTTCAATACTTCGATCACATGGTGCAGCCCGGACTTGGTGCCTTTCGGCAGGTCGACCTGGGTGATGTCACCGGTGATGACGGCAGTGGAGCCGAAACCGATCCGGGTCAGGAACATCTTCATCTGCTCGACGGTGGTGTTCTGGCTTTCGTCGAGGATGATGAAACTGTTGTTCAGCGTACGACCGCGCATGTAAGCCAGCGGCGCGACTTCGATCACTTGACGCTCGATCAGCTTGGCCACGTATTCGAAGCCGAGCATTTCGTAGAGCGCGTCGTAGAGCGGGCGCAGGTACGGATCGATCTTTTGCGACAGGTCACCCGGCAGGAAGCCGAGCTTTTCGCCCGCTTCAACCGCCGGACGGACCAGCAGAATACGGCGAATCTGCTCGCGTTCCAGCGCGTCTACCGCGCAGGCAACGGCCAGATAGGTCTTGCCGGTACCGGCCGGGCCGATGCCGAAGTTGATGTCATTACCGAGGATTTCCTTCACATAGCGCACCTGATTCAAGCCGCGAGGGCGAATCATGCCTTTCTTGGTGCGCAAGGCGACGGACGGTTCGGCGGGGGAGTGGTTGTCCAGTTCCTCGACGGCCGATTCCTGCAGGAACAGGTGAACCATGTCCGGCGACAGCTCGGTACCTTTGGTTTCCCGGTACAAGCGGCGCAGCAGGTTTTCCGCGGAGGTGGTGTGCTTGGGCTCGCCGATCAGTTCGAACTGGTTTCCGCGGTTGCGGATCTCGATCGCGAGGCGCTGTTCAATCAAGCGCAGATGCTCGTCGAATTGCCCGCACAGATTGGCGAAGCGGCGAGCTTCAAAAGGCTCGAGGATGAAACGATGTGGTTCTATGGGTGCGTTCAAGGTCGTATTTAGCCGCCCTGGGGCAATTATGATGAATAAAGGATAGCGCCAGTCGCCTGGGTACGAAAGCTCTTATACGGACCAATGTTGAACACCGTCCTTGTAGGAGCGAGGCTTGCCCGCGAAGAACGATAACGCGGTCCGTCAGACAGACCGCGGTGCGGCCTTCGCGGGCAAGCCTCGCTCCTACAACAGTGAGCCCCGCAGCGAGTGCGGTTGCGCGGCATCGATGTGCACGTCGGCGAACTGGCCGATCAGGGTCGGATTGTCGCAGCGGAAGTTGACGATACGATTATTCTCGGTCCGGCCTTGCAGTTCACCGGGGTCTTTTTTCGAATAATCGGTTACCAGAATCCGCTGAATGGAGCCCACCATTTGTCGGCTGATCTCGAAACCTTGCTGGTTGAGACGATGTTGCAGGGCGTTCAAACGTTCTTTTTTCAGTTCTTCCGGCGTTTCGTCGGCCAGATCGGCGGCTGGCGTGCCCGGGCGCTGGCTATAGACGAACGAGTAGGAAAAGTCGAAACCGACGTCTTCGATCAGCTTCATGGTTTGTTCGAAGTCTTTCTCGGTCTCGCCCGGGAAGCCGACGATAAAGTCAGAACTGATGCAGATTCCCGGCACGGCGGCCCGCAACTTGCGCAGTTTGGATTTGTACTCCAGCGCGGTGTGGTTGCGCTTCATCGCCGCGAGAATCCGGTCGGAACCCGATTGCACCGGCAAATGCAGGTGTTTCACCAGTTCCGGCACGTCGGCGTGGGCCTGGATCAGGCTGTCGGAGAACTCCAGTGGGTGCGAGGTGGTGTAGCGGATCCGGTCAATGCCATCGACAGCGGCCACTACGCGGATCAATTCCGCCAGATCGGCCAGGCGACCATCGTGAGTGGTACCGCGATAACCGTTGACGTTCTGTCCCAGCAAGGTCACTTCGCGCACGCCGTTTTCGGCCAGGTGAATGATCTCGGCAATCACGTCGTCGAACGGTCGGCTGACTTCTTCACCGCGGGTATAAGGCACTACACAGAACGTGCAGTACTTGCTGCAGCCTTCCATCACCGACACGTAAGCGCTCGGCCCGTCGATGCGGGGCTCGGGCAAATGGTCGAACTTTTCGATTTCCGGGAACGAGACGTCGACTTGCGGCAGCTTGGTAGCGCGCGCGGCGTCGATCATTTCCGGCAGGCGGTGCAGGGTCTGTGGGCCGAATACCACGTCCACGTACGGAGCGCGGTCACGAATGGCCGCGCCTTCCTGGCTGGCCACGCAGCCGCCGACGGCGATGACCATTTCCGGGTTAGCCAGTTTCAATTCGCGCCAGCGACCCAGTTGGGAATACACCCGGTCCTGGGCACGTTCGCGGATCGAGCAGGTGTTGAGCAGGATCACGTCGGCGTCTTCAGCGCGAGCGGTAACTTCCAGGGCCTGATGTTCACCCAGCAGATCGACCATGCGCGAGCTGTCGTACTCGTTCATCTGGCAACCGTGGGTTTCGATGTAAAGCTTCTTGGCCATGGATAGAGTCATCACGTGATTCAAAGAACCGCGCATTATAGGGAACATGCACCAAGGTTCCTACCGTTGCGCGTCCGGCGGCTATGCTATAGTTCGCGCCCTCATTTTTATCCCCGATGTGTTACCCGCCCGCCATGACCAAACGTGAAGCTCCAATCTACAAGGTGATTTTCCTCAATCAGGGCCAGGTGTACGAAATGTATGCCAAGCAGATCTATCAAAGTGATCTGTGGGGCTTCCTGGAAGTGGAAGAGTTCGTCTTTGGCGAGCGCACGCAAGTGGTCGTCGATCCGAGCGAAGAGAAGCTCAAGGCTCAGTTCGAAGGCGTTGTGCGCAGTTTTGTGCCGATGCATTCGATCGTGCGCATCGACGAGGTCGAGCGCCTGGGCACCCCGAAAATCAGCGAAGCCCGTGGCGCGGTCGGCAATGTCATGCCGTTTCCGATGCCGATGCCTGAGAAGTAGTTTTCGAGACCGGGTCGCCCCCTTCGCGGGCAAGCCTCGCTCCTACAGGCCAGCGCTGCCCTTGTAGGAGCGAGGCTTGCCCGCGAAGAGGCCAGAAAGACCAACGCAGAATTCAAGGCAGTGGCGAAAACGGCGTACGCCCATCGGCGCTCTGCAATTCCATCAGGTATTTACGGAAAATTTGCCCCAGCACCTGGGTAGCGACTTCCAGATCTTCGCGGGGCATTTTTTCGGCGACTTCGTCGGCGGTGTCCAGCGCCTCTTCGGCACCGTTGACCGCGGCCATTTTCAGCACGATATATGCCTGAACATTATTGGCCGGTACGCCTTCGCCATGGAAGAACATGGTGCCAAGTTTGAATTGCGCCTGGGCGTGGCCTTGCAGCGAGGCCTTTTCGAAGTAGCTCAGGGCTTTATTGAGGTCGCGTGGCGCGTTTTTGCCGTCGTAGTAGAACTCACCCAACTCGTATTGCGCTTGCGCATCCCCTTCATCCGACGCTTTCTGACAGGCGGCGAGCGCTTGCGTCAGGTCTTGCGGCTGAGTATTGAGGGTGCAGCGACCCATCGCCGGGATCAACAACGAGTTGCCGCCTGCTTGTGCGAGCGCGAGCAGGGGCTGAAGGAGCAACAGGCAGCCCAATGCAAGGGTGCGGCCGGTGCGGTTCATGGGAATCGACTTACCTCTGAGGGGCGCGTGGACCCATCGAGGGATCCAATAAGCGCGCATTATGAAATAAGCAGGGCCAACCTTACAAAGTCTTTACTCGTTTTTCTGCTGCACGGGGAATATATCGCCCACTTTGCGGGGGATTATTGGCAGATGAGTAGGAAAAAGGGCGCGAATGTAGGTAAAAGCTGACGCTGGCAATCGCCAACGTCAGCGTTACCGCTTTATTTCAGTGCGGCGAATGCACGTTCGGCGGCGTCCAGTGTCAGTTTCAACTCGGTTTCGCCGTGGGCGATCGAGGTGAAACCGGCTTCGAAGGCGCTTGGCGCCAGGTACACGCCGCCTTCCAGCATCAGGTGGAAGAAACGCCCGAACAGGCCGGCATCACTGGCCATCACGTCATCGAAGGTCACGATGTCGTCGGCGCCGCTGAAGTACAGACCGAACATGCCGCCCGCCTGAGTGGTCACGAACGGAATACCGGCGGCGTCGGCGCGCTGCTGCAGGCCATCGAGCAGGCGGCTGGTGTAGTCGCTCAGCTCGGCGTGGAAACCAGGACGACTGATCAGGCGCAGCGTGGTCAGGCCCGCCGCCATCGCCAGTGGGTTACCCGACAATGTGCCGGCCTGGTAGACCGGCCCCAGTGGTGCGATCTGCTCCATGATCTTGCGTTTGCCACCGAAGCAGCCAACCGGCATGCCGCCACCGATGATCTTGCCGAAGGTGCTCAGGTCCGGCGTTACGCCGTAATGGGCTTGGGCGCCACCGAGCGCGACACGGAAACCGGTCATCACTTCGTCGAAAATCAGCACCACGCCGTGCTTGTCGCACAGGGTCCGCAGGCCTTCGAGGAAGCCCGGTGCCGGCGGTACGCAGTTCATGTTGCCGGCCACTGGCTCGACAATGATGCAGGCCACGTCCTGGCCGACTTCGGCGAGCATGGTTGCTACCGCGTCGATGTCGTTGAACGGCAGGGTCAGCGTGTGTTTGGCGAACGCCGCCGGTACACCGGCCGAGCTCGGCACGCCTTGGGTCAGGGCGCCCGAACCGGCCTTGACCAGCAGGCTGTCGGAGTGGCCGTGGTAGCAGCCTTCGAACTTGATGATGCTGTCACGGCCGGTGAAACCACGGGCCAGACGGATGGCGCTCATCGTCGCTTCGGTGCCGGAGCTGACCATGCGCACCATCTCCATCGACGGTACGATCGAGCAGACCAGATCGGCCATTTCGGTTTCCATCGCGGTCGGGGCGCCGTAGGACAGGCCGTGTTCCAGCTGTTTGCGCACCGCGTCCAGCACGTCCGGATGGCTGTGGCCGAGAATCATCGGCCCCCAGGAACCGACGTAATCCACATAACGCTTGTCGTCTTCGTCGGTGACGTAGGCGCCTTCGGCGTGTTTGAAGAACAACGGCGTGCCGCCAACACTCTTGAACGCACGAACAGGCGAGTTCACGCCTCCGGGAATGTGTTTTTGGGCATTGGCAAACAGGGTTTCGGAACGAGACATGATCGGGCTCTCAAAAAATCAGGATTTGAACAATTCGTTAAAGGCGCGGGCACGGCGTGTCACTTCAGCCGTGCTCTCGGCGCCAAACAGACCATGCACCACCGCCAGCAAGTCGACCCCGTGGGCCACCAGCGGCGCAGCGTTGTCCAGCGTGATGCCGCCGATCGCGCAGATAGGCAGATGCAATTTGCTGCGGGCCTGATCAAGCAGTTCGAGGCCGCAGGCCGGTGCGCCGGGTTTGGTATTGGAATTGAAGAAGCGGCCGAAGGCGACGTAGCTGGCGCCTTCTTTGGCGGCTTGTTCGGCGAGTTCGAGTTGCGCGTGGCAGGTCGAACCGATGATCGCCTGACGACCGAGCAGTGCCCGAACCGGCATCAGTGGGCCATCGGTCTGGCCCAGATGCACGCCGACGTTCAGGCGCGCGGCCAGTTCGGCGTCATCGTTGATGATCAGATGAGTCTTGTAGCGTTCGCACAAATCGCGCAGGGCTTCGGCCTCGCGCAGGCGGCGGGCCTCATCGCTGCTCTTGTCACGGTATTGCAGCAGGGTGACGCCGCCCTCGAGCGCCGCCTCCACGTACGAAAGAAATTTACCGGCCAGTAACTGGCTGTCGGTAATGGCGTACAGGCCACGTAGTTTCATCGGACAAGCCTCATGGCGTTACGAACAGAAGTCCAGTGGCAAGCGGCGCGGTACGAACTGGCCTTTGCCCAGTTGCTCCGCATCACGCAAGGTGCGCCAAGTGTAGTCAAGCGCGCTCTTTACGGCACTGGCGAGGTGTTCGCCCTGGGCCAGGCGACCGGCGAGGGCGCTGGCTAGCGTGCAACCGGAACCGTGATAACTGCCGGGCAGGCGCTGGCAGGTAAAGGTTTCGCGGCGACCGTCGCGGCTGTACAGGCGATTGTGTATTTCGTGTTCGTCGCCATGACCGCCGGTGATCAGCAGGTGTTTGACGAATGGCAGAAGTTTTTCAGCGCACTCGTCCGCGGTGCCTTCGGGCAGTTCGGCGAGAATGCGAGCTTCGGGAAGGTTGGGGGTGGCAATGATCGACAGCGGCAACAGGCGTTCGCGCATGGCGTAGCCGACTTCGTCCTTGCCCAGTCGTCCACCGCCGCCGGCACGCAGCACCGGGTCGCAGACCACCGGCAAATGCGGGTGCGCTGAAAGCAGTTCGACCACGGTGTCGACCATTTCCAGGGAACCGAGCATGCCCAGTTTGACGGCGGCGACTTCGGAGTCATTGAGCACGGCGTTGGCCTGGGCCAACACCCACTCGCGATCGAGAACGCGGAAGTCAGTGACGTTGACCGTGTCTTGCACAGTCAGGGCGGTGACGGCCGGAGCCGCATGACAACCCTGGGCGAGCAGGGCTTCGATATCTGCCTGCAAGCCGGCGCCACCACTAGGGTCGTGGCCGGAGAGACAGAGGACAACGGGGCGAGAGCTGTAGGTATTCATGGTGCGCGAGCTTACCACCAAACATGTTTTTCGGGTGTTGCGACGTCCAGTCCGGTCGATACATTGTGGCGAGGGAGCTTGCTCCCGTTCGGCTGCGAAGCAGTCGTAAACCTGCCGACGCGGTGTTCCAGACAGAAGGCAAAGGGGGCGCTTCGCACTCCAACGGGGGCAAGCCCCCTCGCCACAAGTAATCGCTACGCGCTGAGGCATTGTCGCAACCTGACCAAGCCAACAGCTCTAACTCAATGTATAGAGCTGGAACGCTTGTTCTAGAGCCTTTGTAGGAAAAATTTCAATGGTGCTCAATGGCCAGCAACGGCTATGCTAGAGTGGATCCAAACCAATAACAGGTAATACCGGTTTTACGTCTACTCAAAAGGAATGGGGGGCTTCCTGACAGAACCGGACAGGCTACGCTGGGGCTTAAATGCGCTATTTGCTGATGTTGCTGTTGTGCTTGCCCCTCCTGGCGAGCGCCGTCGAATTCGACGAGTTCACCCAGAGCCTTCCCCTGGGCCGAACGATGCAGGTTTATGAAGACACGGGCGGTCAGGCGAGCATCGCCGATGTCCGTGCGCAAGCGGCGGCCGGGCACTTCAAGCCCCACGATAAAGCCACCCTCAACGCCGGTTATTCGCGTTCGGCGTTCTGGCTGAAAATCGACCTGCAATACCGCCCGACCAACCCGTCGGCACAACGGACCTGGTTGCTGGAACTGGCTTATCCGCCCCTCGATCACCTTGATCTGTACTTGCCCGATGCTGGCGGTGACTATCAATTGGTGCGACAGACCGGCGATGCGCTGCCGTTCGCCACTCGCCAGATCCGCCAGCACAACTATCTGTTCGATCTGAACTTTACGCCTGAGCAGGCGCAAACGGTGTACCTGCGCCTGCAAAGCCAAGGGTCGGTTCAGGCGCCTGTCACCTTGTGGTCGAGCACCGCTTACCTCGAAGAGCAGCCGGTCCGGCTCTATGTGCTGGGGCTGATTTACGGTGTGTTGCTGGGGATGCTGGTCTACAACCTGTTCATCTTTCTCAGCGTGCGCGACACCAGCTACCTCTATTACATCGTCTATATCGCCTCGTTCGGCTTGTATCAGCTGTCGGTGAATGGTGCGGCCGTGGAGTATTTCTGGCCGAACAATCCCTGGTGGGCGAACGCCGCGACGCCGTTCTTCATTGGCTGTTCAGGATTGTTCGGCAGCCAGTTCGCCCGCAGCTTCTTGCAGACGGCCACCCACAGTCGCTGGCTTGACCGATTGTTGCTGGCGTTGATTGCGTTCAGTGCGCTGGTGGTTGGGTTGTCATTGATGACCAGTTACGCCTTGGCCCTGCGCCTGGCGACGTTGCTGGCGCTGGTCTTTACCGTGGTGATTTTCGCCGCTGGGATTTTCGCCTGGTGGCGCGGCCTGCGGGTCGCGCGGTATTTCATCATTGCCTGGTCGGCATTCCTGCTCGGTGGCGTCATTAACACGATGATGGTGTTGGGTTATTTGCCCAACGTATTCCTGACCATGTACGCCAGCCAGATCGGCTCGGCGATCGAAGTGGCGCTGCTGTCCCTAGCGCTGGCCGATCGCATTAACGCCATGCGTGAGCAACAGGCACAGACGTTGTTCGATGCCGGGCAAAAGCTCGAAGTACTGAACCAGCAACTGGCTCACAGTAACAAGCTCAAGGATGAATTCCTCGCCACCCTGACCCACGAACTGCGCACGCCCATGAATGGTGTGATCGGTTCGCTGGAGCTGATGCAGACCGTCGAGATGAACCCGGAACTGGAGCAATATCAGCAAACGGCTGCAGGTTCGGCGCGGGACATGATGCGCATGGTCAACGGCATCCTCACCCTGACCGAATTGCAGGCCGGCAAGCTCAAGGTCTATCCGGACACGTTCAGTTTGCGCGGTGTGGTCGAGGCCTTGCGCGTGCAGTTCGATGGCAATGCGTCGAGCAAGTCGCTGGACTTCAAGGTCGAGGTGACATCCGGGCTGCCGGATCGTTTGTACGGCGATAGCGACAAGTTGGCGCAATGCCTGGAGTGCCTGCTGGACAACGCAATCAAATTCACCCGGGTCGGCGGATTGGCGCTGCGGGTGACGGGCAAACCGGTGGCGCCCGATCGGCTGGCGTTGTCCTTTGCGGTGATCGATACCGGCATTGGCTTCACCGATTTGGATGAGGCAACGCTGTATCAACGCTTTTTTCAGGTCGACGGCTCGATGACCCGTGAATACGGTGGCTTGGGTGTTGGCCTGGCCATTTGTCGGCAACTGGTCGAATTGCTCGGCGGGCGCCTCAGCCATCGCTCGGAACCGGGTCGCGGCAGTCGCTTTCAACTGGACGTCGAGTTCGAGCTGCCGTTGCCGGTGGTGGAATCTGCGCCCGCAATCCCCCGGCAAACCACCCGCTTGCGTTTACCTCAGGACTGCACGGTGTTGCTGGTTGATGACAACAGCGTCAATCAACTGGTGATGCGTGGCATGTTGCTCAAGCTTGGATTCCGGGTGCGCACCGCCGACAGCGGCGTCGCCGCGCTCGATCACTTGCAGTGTGAAGCCGTTGACGCTGTGCTGCTCGATTGTCAGCTTCCGCCACTGGACGGTGTCTCGATCTGCTGCCGAATCCGCGCCTTGTCAGGTTGCGCCGAATTACCCGTGTTCATGATTGCCCTGAGTGCGGAGCGGGCCTATTGCCCGAGCGACACCTTGGTCGATTACCTGAGCAAACCGGTGAAATTCGAAGATTTGCAGGCGGCGCTCTATCGGCGGGTGCTCTGTCCAGGGTAAGGCGAAAGCGCCGACAGTTAGGCAGATATGCCACTTTGTTCAACCTCGGGGTGGTGCTTAACTGAAAATCCCTTGGCTGACCAAAGGAGCCCCGTCATGAACCTGCATCAGTTCGCCGAAACCCACGAAGTCACCAACCAGCCACCGTCGCTGGACGGTACCAACCTCTATCGCATCGACCTGCCTTTGCAGGAATGGTCGCGGCGTTTCGATGCCGGTTGGGCCGAGTCGCGGATCGATGCTTACGGCGCCTTGGCTGGCGGGCCGCTGATGGAGGCGGGGTTTGCGGCCAATCAGAACAAACCGGTATTCGTCAGCCATGACCGTTACGGCCATCGCATCGATCTGGTGGAGTTCCACCCGGCCTACCACGAGTTGATGCGCGCGGCGGTGGAGCATGGCCTGACAGGCTTGCCCTGGACCGACCCGCAGCCGGGCGCCCACGTTGCCCGTGCATCCATGACCTATTTACACAGTCAGGCTGAAGCCGGCAGCGGTTGCCCGTTGACTATGACCTTCGCCAGTGTCCCGGCGATGCGCCTGCAACCGAATCTGGCCGAACAATGGCTGCCGAAAATCCTCGCCACCGAATATGACCCGCGCAACGTCGGCATGGCCCACAAGGCCGGGGTCACCATCGGCATGGCCATGACCGAGAAACAGGGCGGCACCGACGTGCGGGCCAACACCACCAAGGCTTATCCGGTCGGCGCCAGTGGTCCCGGTCAGGCGTATGAACTGGTGGGCCATAAGTGGTTTTGTTCGGCGCCGATGTGCGACGCCTTCCTGACCCTGGCCCAGACTGACAAGGGTTTGACCTGTTTCCTGCTGCCACGCCATCGCCCGGACGACACGCGCAATCAGTTCTACATACAGCGGCTGAAGAACAAACTCGGCAACTGGTCCAATGCCTCCAGCGAGGTGGAATTCCGTGGCGCCTTGGCCTGGATGGTCGGAGAAGAGGGGCGGGGCGTTCCAACCATCATTGAAATGGTCGCCATGACCCGCTTCGATTGCATGGTCGGCTCCAGCGCGCTGATGCGCCAGGCCCTGACCCAGGCCAGCCATCACTGCGCCCACCGCAAGGTCGCAGGCAAATTGCTCAGCGAGCAACCCTTGATGCAAAACGTGCTGGCCGACCTCGCCCTGGAAAGCGAAGCGGCGTTGGCTTTGAGTTTGCGCATGGGCCGGGCGCTGGATCATCTGGATGACGACCACGAAGCGAAATTCGCCCGACTGGTGACAGCGGTGGGCAAGTACTGGATCTGCAAACGCGCACCCGCGATGATCAATGAGGCTGCCGAATGCATGGGCGGCGGCGGTTATGTCGAAGAAAGCATCCTGCCGCGTCTGTACCGTGAGGCCCCGGTCAACTCGACGTGGGAAGGTTCCGGCAACGTGCAATGCCTCGACGTATTGCGCGCATTGTCGAAAGAGCCGGGAGTGCTTGATGTGCTGTTCAGCGAGTTGGGCGACGGTCATGGCGACAAACGCCTGGCCGCACACATCAGCCAATTACAGGCAGCGTTCAAGGACGCCGACGACATTCAATACCGCGCCCGCCAGCTCACCGAAGACATTGCCTTGGGGCTTCAGGCCAAGCTATTGCTGGAGGCGGGTAATGCGGCGGTCAGTGATGCTTTTATCGCCAGCCGTCTGGGTTCGGCCGGTCGGGTGTATGGAACATTGCCGCGCGGTCTGGATGTGGAAGCGATTGTCGCCCGGTCGACGCCGCAAGGTTTCTGACCACAATTTAATCAACAGCACTGAAACCTGTGGGTTTATCTGTGTCTCAGAATTGATGTGCAGCCAACACGCCACTGTTCCCGTGAAGCGATGATGCAGGCAAGATGAAGGTCTGCAAGTCAGAACACAGGAAGCTGATCGTGACCGAAGCGTTTATTGTCGTTCAAACCGCCGAGCAAGCCGTGGATCGGCTTGCTGCCTTGCACGAGCGTGCAACCACAGCGCTGAATCAGGCGCTCAAGCGTTATCTCAAGGATCGCGTCGAGCCGGACGCTGAACAGCGGGCTCTGTTTCGTTATCCCGAGTTGCGTCTGACCTACCTTTGCCAGGGCGAAGTCCCACAGACCACTCGCGCCTATGCCAAGGTTCAACTGCCGGGAACCTACAGCGTCACCGTCACCCATCCCCGGGCTTTCCGCAAATACCTGCTGGAACAACTCGTCCCGTTGATGCACGACTTCACCGTGACCGTGGAAGTCGGCGTCAGCCAGCAGAACATTCCTTATCCGTACGTGGTCGAGCAGGGCGATGAGCTGGCCGGTTCCGGCGTTACGGCGGCGGTGCTGGCGCGAGTGTTCCCGAGTACGGATTTGTCGGCCGCCACCGATGGCATCGCCGATGGCTTGTACGACTGGGAAAACACCGACCCGTTGCCACTGGCCCTGTTCGACGCCGCGCGAGTGGACTTCTCCCTGCGCCGGCTGGTGCATTACACCGGCAGCGACTGGCGCCATGTGCAGCCGTGGATTCTGCTGACCAACTACCACCGCTATGTTGACCAGTTCATCGTTCATGGCCTGGCCCAACTGCGCAACGATCCGCGTTTTGTGCGCATGGTGTTGCCGGGCAATGTGATCATCGAAAAGGACATGGATCACGGCGAAGCATCGGCGATCGCCGCCGGCGTGGTCTGGCATCGTTACCAGATGCCGGCCTATCACCTGATCGCCAGCGATGGCCATGGCGTGACCCTGGTGAACATCGGCGTCGGCCCGTCCAACGCCAAGAACATTACTGACCACTTGGCGGTGCTGCGTCCGCATTGCTGGCTGATGATTGGTCACTGCGGCGGCTTGCGTCAGTCGCAGACCATTGGCGACTACGTGCTGGCCCACGCGTACATGCGCCGCGACGGGATTCTCGACCGGGTCGTGCCGCCGAACATTCCGATTCCGGCCCTGGCTGAAGTGCAGATGGCGTTGCAGCAAG
The DNA here is from genome assembly GCF_000282555.1 of Pseudomonas sp. GM102. Lineage (NCBI taxonomy): Bacteria > Pseudomonadati > Pseudomonadota > Gammaproteobacteria > Pseudomonadales > Pseudomonadaceae > Pseudomonas > Pseudomonas sp. GM102. Next base: position 65,647 of record NZ_AKJB01000002.1, read on the forward strand.
CGGCGGCCAACATCACCGGTGAGAAGGGCGACGAGCTGAAGAAGCGTCTGCGTACCGGTACCGTGTTGACCTATGACGACCGTAACTGGGAACTGCGCTGGGCGCAGGAGCGTCCGCTGATCAACCTGTCCCGCGCCGTGGCGGTGGACATGGAAAGCGGCACCATCGCCGCCCAGGGTTATCGCTTGCGGGTGCCGTACGGCACGTTGCTCTGCGTATCGGACAAACCGTTGCACAGCGAAATCAAACTGCCGGGTTCGGCCAACGCCTTCTATGAGCGCGCTGTCAGCCAGCACTTGAAGATCGGCATCGAAGCGGTGGATCTGTTGCGCACCGAGCTCAACTCGCTGCACTCGCGCAAACTGCGCAGCTTCGATGAGCCGCCGTTCCGCTGATTTGCGATGGTCATTTAACGGTCAGGCTACTAGCATTAGCAGCCCTGACCGTTAGATGTTCCTTTCCTCATGTCTCGTCCACAACGTCCCGTTTTCCGCCGCCCTGGCGTGAAGCCTGCACCATCCTCTGCCGCTCCGCGCCGTGTCGCCAAAGCGCCGCCGGCCGAGCCGAAGCTGATTCTGTTCAACAAACCTTTCGATGTGCTGACGCAATTCAGCGACGGCGAAGGGCGGGCGACGCTCAAGGACTTCATCGAGATTCCGGGGATCTACCCGGCAGGGCGGCTGGACCGCGACAGCGAAGGCTTGCTGTTGCTGACCAACGACGGCCAGCTTCAGGCGCGAATTGCCGACCCGAAACACAAACTGGCCAAGACTTACTGGGTGCAAGTGGAAGGCGAGCCAAGCGCCGAGCAGTTACAGCGCTTGCGCGATGGCGTCGAGCTGAACGACGGCATGACGTTGCCGGCCGAAGCGCGACAACTGGATGAGCCGCAACTGTGGCCGCGCAACCCGCCGGTGCGCTTTCGTAAAAGCGTGCCCACCAGTTGGCTGGAACTGGTGATTCGCGAAGGCCGCAACCGTCAGGTACGGCGCATGACCGCGGCGGTCGGCTTGCCGACGTTGCGTCTGGTGCGGGTCAGAATCGGCGACTGGTCGATCGAAGGGCTCGATCAGGGCAAGTGGAAGGAAGTACCGGCGCGCTTATAGAGTGCCGGATTCGATCAGGCCGATCACCACGCTTTTGATCACGAACGCGGCCACGCCCAGCCCCAGTACGAAGAACAAAATGAACGAGCCGAAGCGCCCGGCCTTGGATTTTTTCGCCAGATCCCAGACGATGAAACCCATGAAAATGATCAGGATGCTGACCAGACCAGTCATCATCCACTCTTCGAGTACTGCAGGATCCATCGGACATCTCCAGCGTGGGTGGGGCTAAAAGGCGCTGGAGTATACGCCATGGGGGATTGGCGAGGCATTGACCTGCGGCAGTGTGCCGCAGCTATTCGTCGCCTGTGCAGGCCTCTTCGCGGGCAAGCCTCGCTCCTACGGGTTTTGTGTCGACTGTAATAACGTGACCGACACAAATCCTGTAGGAGCGAGGCTTGCCCGCGAAGGCATTCTCAGCTGCGCAAATGAGTCAACGGCAACTCGGTACTGTTCAGCACCTGATTCAACACAAAACTCGACCGCACACTGGTCACCCCTTCAATCCGTGTCAGGTGCCCCAGCAGCAGTTTCTGATAGTGATCCATGTCTGGCACTACCACTTTGAGCTGATAGTCCGCATCCATCCCCGTCACCAAACTGCATTCCAGCACCTGCGGCAAGGTGCGAATGGCGGCTTCGAAGTTCTCGAACCGCTCGGGTGTATGGCGGTCCATGCCGATCAGCACGTAGGCTGTCAGGCTCAGGCCGAGCATCTTGCGGTCCAGCAAGGCGACCTGGCGGGTGATGTAACCGTCGTCTTCCAGCTGCTTGACCCGCCGCGAGCAAGGCGAAGGCGACAGGCCGATGCGTTCGGCCAGCTCCTGATTGGAGATGCGCGCGTCGCGCTGTAATTCAGCCAAAATGCTCAGGTCGTATCGGTCGAGTTTGCTCATCAATCAGGCCTTTGTCATAACTATTGCGGAGGATTATCTATCCTGAGTTAAAAATTGCGCAAGTGATGTTTATTTGAGCAATCTTCGCAATCCTCTGTCGTCGCTCCGGGCCTATTCTTATCACCAGAATCACTGCTCGGACAAACAGTCCAGTGCGGCTCGCCCAATCAGGCCAGCTGCGGTCGCCACCCCCACCGGGGATGTGTCGGCCCCCGAGCTACACACTGTCCAGAAGACGGCGTGAGGTGAGCCGACGTCATAAGCGTCGAGCACGGACGAAGTTCTCAAAGGGAGGCCGACGGGTCTCCCTTTTTTCTTGCCCGCAATTTCTCTCCAGCCCTCAATAAATAAGTTGCGTGACTGATAACCTGTTGCAGAACCGGCCTGTGCTTTCCCAGTCTTACGTACAGGCCCTAACCCGCAGTGAGGAAAAGCATGAAGTCGCGCATCTGGCGTTTGGCCGGTGTTGGTTTGCTGTGTGTGAGTGTCACTGCGCAATCGCTGGCCGATGAGCCGCAATATCGCGGCCCCGATAGCGGGGAGCGTGGGGCGGATCATCAGGGCCAAGGTCAGGGTCATGACGGTAACAATCAGCCACGCCGGCAGAACAACGAAATCATTCGTGGCGACAACAGCCGCCAGTTCGAGCTCCACGACCAGAATCAGGGCGGCGAGCGTCAGAACCGTCCGTCGCACGATCCCAATACTCAGGGTGGCCAGTGGCAGAACCGTGTACAGCACGACTCCAACGTCCAGGAGCGAACGCCGCAACAACCCAGTAACAATCTGCCGATCCAGGGCCGACCCGACACTGTGCGCCAGACCCAGGAACCCCGGCGTGGCTACTATCAGGACGAACCGCGGCGCAACCATGACTACCAGCACTGGCAGACTGGCGGTCAGGGCTCACGTCATGATGATCGTCGCTGGCCCGGTCGCCCGAATGGGCAAGGCAATGGCTGGGGCCCAGGCCCGCAGTATCGTCCGGGGTACGTGATCGACCGCTTCCCCGAGCGCAACTACCGCGTGCCGTATCGCGGCCAGGATTACTTCTATTCCGGTGGTTATTGGTATCGTCCGCAAGGCCCGCGTTACGTGGTGGTTCAGCCGCCGCGCGGGATTCGGGTCAGCTACTTGCCCGATTACGCGCGTGAAGTGTGGATTGGCGGCGCGCTGTTGTTCCTGGCGGCGGGCTCGTATTACGCCTACCAGGAGAGCACTCGGGATTACGTCGTGGTCGAACCGCCCGTGCAGCCGCAACCGGTGAGCAGTGGTTATGACGTGGTGGCGTATCCGGCCAACGGCCAGTCGCCAGAGGAGGTCAGTCGGGACGGTTACGAGTGTTATCGCTGGGCCGTGGAGCAGAGCGGTTTCGATCCGCGCGCTGTCACCTATCAACCGGATCCGTCGGTGGTGCAAGCCTACCGACAGGCCCAAGGCAACTGCCTGAGCAGTCGCGGTTATCAGGTTCAGTAGCAGCTGCAAGCTATAAGCCTCAAGCCTCAAGCCTGGAGCTTAAAGCTTGTCGCTTGAAGCTGCTTTCATAGGGTCGGCGTGCACCAGCACTTCGGCTCGCGGGTAGGCTGTGTGAATCGCATCGGCGGCTTGATCGCTGATGCCGTGGGCGACTGACAGCGTCAGCTCCCCCGGCAATTCCAGGTGCAACTGCACGAACCACTGGTTGCCGGAGATTCGTGTACGCAGGTCGTGGGCGCCCAAAACCCCCGGTACGCTGCAGGCCAGTTCAAGCATGTGCTGGCTGACATCCGGCGGCAGCTCTTCATCCATCAGCACCGCAAAACTTTCCCGGGCGATATGAATGGCACTCCAGAGGATGTAGGCGGCGATCCCCAATCCGAACCAGGGGTCGACTTGATGCCAGCCAAACCCGGCCAACACCAGCGCTACCAAAATGCTGCCGTTGAGCAGCAGGTCCGAGCGGTAATGCAAGGAGTCGGCGCTCACGGCGTTGGAACCGGTAGCCTTGATCACCCGGTGCTGCAACATCAGCAGGGCGACGGTCAGGGCGAGGGAGAACACAATCACCCCAATGCTGAGCCACGCTGCACCTACCGGCTCTGGATGTTTCAACCGCTCGATCGCCTGCAAGGCAATCAGTACCGCACTGCCGCCAATGAACAGCGCCTGAGCCATGCCCGCCAATGATTCGGCCTTGCCATGCCCGTAACGATGATCGTCGTCGGCCGGGCGCAAGGCGTAATGCACGGCCAGCAGATTGAGCAGCGAGCTGACGCCATCGAGTGCCGAGTCGGTCAGCCCGGCGAGCATGCTCACCGAGCCGCTCAACCACCAGGCGATGGCTTTGGCGACGATCAAGATGCACGCCACCGCCACCGAGGCACGCGTCGCCAGCCGCAGCAGGCGGGCGTGTTCGGTACTGCTGGTCATAAGTGCGGCTTTTCCTTTTTGGTGCACCGATTACGCGGCCGGTTGCAGGCCGAACATGGCCAGTTGCTGGGTGCTGCCCTTGTGCTGGATCAGACGTGGATCGTCCAGCGGGAAGCTGCGACCCAACTCGGTTTCGAGAATAGTCTGCAACTTGTGGTTATCGACCTTGCCGTCGGCACCGATGGCCTCCTTGAGTTTTTCCGGAGCCACCTGGGCGGTTCGGCCGGGCTCGTAGTAAATGGCGCCAGTGGCAAAGTCCACCGCAAAGGCAATCAGCCCCGGAATGATATAAAACAGCAGGCCCACGGCATCCAGCGCGACGATGACCGGGTCGATCTTGCCATCGATCTGACCGCGACGATCGGGGTAGAAAATCGTGCCGCAGGCGGTTATTTGGGTCAGCAAGCTCGCGACCAGTACACCGCCGATCAAGCGAAAGGGAGCACGCATGTGAAATCTCCTGGGTTATCTGGAAACGAAGCATCGTCGATATGAATTAGGACCGCGCCGAACGCCGTTATACTCGGCCCTCTGTTTGGGAGCCAGCATGATTTCTTTGCCGATTGATGAAATTTTACCCGCCCTGCGTGAAGCCCTCGCTACACGCCACGAAGCTGTGCTCGAAGCACCGCCTGGCGCCGGTAAAACCACCCGTGTGCCCCTGGCCTTGCTCGATGAGCCATGGCTGGCCGGGCAGACCATTCTGATGCTCGAGCCGCGCCGGTTGGCAGCGCGGGCGGCGGCGGAGCGGTTGGCCAGTGATCTGGGCGAGAAGGTCGGCGAAACCGTTGGCTATCGCATTCGTCTCGACAGCAAAGTCGGCCCCAATACCCGCATCGAAGTGGTCACCGAAGGCATTCTCACTCGGCGCTTGCAAGACGACCCGGCGCTGGAAGGTGTGGGCTTGTTGATCTTCGACGAGTTCCACGAGCGTAGCCTCGACGCCGATCTGGCGTTGGCCCTGAGCCTCAATGGCCGCGAGCTGTTTCGCGACGACCAACCGCTGAAAATTCTGTTGATGTCGGCAACCCTGGAAGGTGAACGCCTGGCCGGGTTGCTCGATGATGCGCCGATCCTGCGCAGCGAAGGTCGCATGTACCCGGTGGCAATGCGTTGGGGCCGACCGTTTCAGCCCGGTGAATTCATCGAGCCACGGGTGGTGCAAACCATTCTCGACGCGCTGAACGATGAGACCGGTAGCCTGCTGGTGTTCCTGCCGGGGCAGGCGGAAATCCGTCGGGTGCATCAGCAACTCGCCGATGCACTGGGCGATAGCACACAGGTTTTGCTCTGCCCGTTGCACGGTGAGTTAGACCTCGCCGCCCAACGCGCGGCGATCGATCCGGCGCCCGCAGGCAAGCGCAAAGTGGTGCTGGCCACCAACATCGCCGAGACCAGCCTGACCATCAACGGAGTGCGCGTGGTGATCGATGCCGGGCTGGCGCGAGTGCCGCGTTTCGATCCCGGCAGCGGCATGACCCGCCTGGATACTCAACGGATTTCAAAAGCCAGTGCCACGCAGCGCGCGGGCCGGGCAGGGCGTCTGGAGCCCGGCGTGTGTTATCGCTTGTGGTCGCAGGATCAGCACGAGCAACTGGCGGCTTACGCCAGTGCGGAAATCCTCTCGGCGGACCTTGCCGGGCTGGCCTTGCAACTCGGTCGTTGGGGCGTGACGCCGAGTCAGTTGGTTTGGCTGGATATCCCGCCCGCAGCGGCTTATGCACAGGCTCAAGATTTGCTGGAGCGCTTGGGTGCATTGGACGGCGAGGCTCTGACTCGGCACGGTCAGGCCATGGCTGAACTGCCGGCCCATCCACGGATCGCTCATTTGCTGTTGCGTGGTCAGGCGCTCGGTCTGGCCGACATGGCCTGCGATGTTGCGGCATTGCTTGGTGAGCGGGATATTTTGCGTGGTGCTGGCGCGGATCTGCACAGCCGGCTGGTGCTGCTGTCCGGCGAAGAGCGGGCCGCACGCGGCGCTCAGGGCGGCGTTCAACGGGCCCGGCAACTGGCGCGGCAGTATCGCGGTTATCTGCGGGGCAAAGCGTCGGAGCCGGTCAGCGATCCCGAGCATCCGCGCTGGCTTGGCGCGTTGCTGGCGCTGGCTTATCCCGATCGGGTCGCCCAACAGCGGCGGGCCGGTGGCGCTGAATATCGACTGGCCAACGGTCGTGCGGCGTTGTTCGCCGAGGCAGACAGCCTGATGAAGCAACCGTGGCTGGTGATCGCTGATCTGGGCAGTCGTCAGGGCCAGCGTGAAGAGCGGATTTATCTGGCGACGGATTTTGATCCGGCGTTGTTCGATTCGGTGCTGGCCGAGCAGGTGCGTTGCGTCGATCAACTGGATTGGGATGAGCGTGAAGGCGTGCTGCGGGCCGAGCGTCAGCGCAAGGTCGGCGAATTGATCCTCGGCCGCGAACCGCTGACCGGGCTCGACGAAAGCGCTCGCAGTCAGGCACTGGTGAATCTGGTGCGGCGCAAAGGTCTGGAGCTGTTGCCCTGGACCCCGGAGTTGCGCCAGTGGCAGGCGCGGGTGGCGTTGTTGCGGCAGCTGGATCTCGGCAGTAAAGAGCAGAGCGAATGGCCGGATGTCAGCGACGCTGCACTGCTCAAAAGTCTCGAACACTGGTTGATGCCGTATCTGGGCAAAGTCTCACGGCTTAGTCACTTCGCCAATCTGGACCTGTCGAGCATTGTTCATAACTTGTTGCCGTGGCCGCTGCCACAACGGCTCCC